>CALMXT010000279.1 GCA_937871125.1 uncultured Zoogloea sp.
GATCGCGCCAATGCGTACCGAAACCCGCTGCACGGCTGATCCAGCCGATCACTTGCAGGTCGCGCAGCCCGCCGGGGTTTTCCTTGCAGTTGGGCTCGAGCGAGTATGGGGTGTCGCTGTGGCGGGTGTAGCGTTGTTCCTGTTCGAGGCGTTTTTCCTTGTAGAACTGCCCGACGTTGAGATGGTTGTGCAGCCGGACGGTGAACTGGTTGAACAGCTGAGCGTTGCCGCCGATGAGACGGGCTTCGAGCAGGTTGGTCACGACCGTGACATCGCGACCGGCTTCGTCGATGCATTCATCCGCGGTGCGAACGCTGTGCCCGATGTCGAGGCCGATGTCCCAGATCAGGCCGATCATCTGGGTGAGCCGCTCGCGGAGATCGTCGTCCGGCTGTTCGGCCAGGAGAAACAGCAGATCCACGTCCGAGCAGGGGAAGAGTTCCTCGCGCCCGTAGCCGCCAACCGCCACCAGCGCGGCGGACGCCGGCAGACCAAAGCGCTTCCAGATGTCGAGGAGCACGTCGTCCACGAGATGCGAGCGCCCCTTGAGGATCGGCTCGGTCAAGGGGTGGGCTTCGTAGGCGGCGCGGAGCGCGTCGCATCCGCTCCTGAGGCGGGCCTTGTAGCCGGTGATCAGCTCGCGGGCTGCATGGGGCGGAATGACGGCTGGCGCTATATCGGACATGTTCTGGGCGGCGTGCGGGGCAGGATTTACGGCAGGAGATTGGCGACGATGTCTGGGCGCGGAGGCGTGCCGGCGGAAAGGGTCAGGACTTCGACGCCGGTTTCGGTGACCAGCACCATGTGCTCCCACTGGGCCGAGAGGCTGCGGTCGCGGGTGACGATGGTCCAGCCGTCGGGCAGTTCGGAAATCCCCGCCTTGCCCGCGTTGATCATCGGCTCAATGGTAAAGATCATGCCTGGCTTGAGTTCGATGCCGGTGCCGGCCTTGCCGTAGTGAAGCACTTGGGGCTCTTCGTGGAAGTTGGCGCCGATGCCGTGCCCGCAGAATTCGCGAACCACCGAAAAGCCGTTGGACTCGGCATATTTCTGAATGACGTGGCCGATGTCGCCCAGATGGCCGCCCGGCTTGACTTGGGCGATGCCCAGCCACAAGCATTCGTAGGTGATCTGGCACAGGCGCCGGGCACGGATCGACGGTTCGCCGATCATGAACATGCGGCTGGTGTCGCCGTGGTAACCGTCTTTGATTACCGTGATATCCAGGTTGACGATGTCGCCCTTTTTGAGGATTACCTTCTCGCTCGGCACGCCGTGACAGACTTGGTGGTTAACCGAGGTACAGATGGACTTGGGGTAGGGTGTGTAGCCGGGTGGGGCGTAGTTGAGGGGAGCTGGAATGCAGCCCTGGACATTTACCATGTACTCATGGCACAGCCGGTCGATTTCGCCGGTGCTGACCCCCGCTACGACGAAGGGGGTGATGTAGTCGAGGACTTCCGAGCCGAGGCGGCCCGCGATACGCATTTTTTCTATTTCTTCCGGCGTTTTTATCGTTACGCTCATGGAGGCTGATCTGCTTGGGTTTTTGAACTCATTAGGCTAGCTCATGCAGCCTCTTCGGGCAATGAGCGATGTGGGACTCGGCTTGAGAGTGTGCGCCGGTCTTGAGGGCTGTAAGGTGATGCTGCTACAATCGCCGGCTTGTCTGGCAAAGGTGCCAGGCAAAATACACACGTCCGGCCCAATGGGGTCCGGCGGGCGTCTGGAAAGGCGTCTGCGGCGTAGCACGGTTTCGCAGTGGCGGAGCCGGCAGGCCGGGCGGCGGTCAAACCTCAGTAATGGAGTCACACATGTCTGTCACCATGCGTCAAATGCTCGAAGCGGGCGTCCACTTCGGCCACCAAACCCGTTTCTGGAACCCGAAGATGGCGCCGTTCATCTTCGGTCAGCGTAACAAGATTCACATCGTCAATCTGGAAAAGACCCTCGTCAAGTACAACGAGGCGATGGCTTTCGTGCGCAAGCTGGCTTCCAATCGCGGCAACATCATGTTTGTCGGCACCAAGCGCCAGGCGCGCGAAATCGTGGCCGAAGAAGCGCGTCGCGCCGGCATGCCTTATGTCGATGAGCGCTGGCTGGGCGGCATGCTCACCAACTTCAAGACCGTCAAGGTGTCGATCAAGCGCCTGAAGGACATGGAAGCCATGGTCGAGGACGGCTCCATCGAGCGTCTGTCCAAGAAGGAAGCACTGATGGCTTCCCGCGAGCTGGAAAAGCTGCAGAAGAGCCTTGGCGGCATCAAGGAACTCGGCGGCCTGCCGGATGCGCTGTTCGTCATCGACGTCGGCTACCACAAGATCGCCATCACCGAAGCCAACAAGCTGGGTATCCCGGTTGTGGCCGTGGTCGATACCAATCACTCTCCGGAAGGCGTCGATTTCGTGATTCCGGGTAACGACGACTCGTCCCGCGCCATTCGCCTGTACGCTCGCGGCGTTGCCGACGCCGTGCTCGAAGGCAAGAATCAGGTCATCCAGGAAATCGTGGGCGCCGGTTCCGACGAGTTCGTGGAAGTGGAAGAAGGTAGCGAAGAGCAGGCCTGATTTTCCGGGCGGGCGCCAAGTGCGCCCGCAATGCAATTCGACTGAATGAAATTCAATAGTTATTAGGAGCAAGCATGGCGGAAATTACCGCAAGCATGGTCAAGGAGCTGCGCGAGAAGACCGACGCACCCATGATGGAATGCAAGAAGGCTCTGGCCGAAGCGGCCGGCGACATGGCCAAGGCCGAAGAAGTTCTGCGCGTCAAGCTGGGTAACAAGGCATCGAAGGCTGCCACCCGCGTGACGGCTGAAGGCATTGTGGGTGTTTACATCTCCGCCGATGCCAAGCTCGGTGCCATGGTTGAAGTGAACTGCGAAACCGACTTCGTCGCCAAGAACGACGAGTTCCTGGCGCTGGTCAAGAATGTCGCCGAACTGATCGCCACCAAGAATCCCGCCGACGTGGAAGCCCTTTCTGCGCTCGAGATCAATGGCCAGAGCGTTGAAGAAGTCCGTAAGGCGCTGGTCGGCAAGATCGGTGAAAACATGTCCATCCGCCGCTTTGTGCGCGTGGAGGCCAAGGGTGCGGTTGCCAACTACATCCACGGTGGCGCCAAGATCGGCGTGCTGATCGACCTCGTCGGTGGCGAAGAAGCCCTGGCCAAGGATCTGGCCATGCACATCGCCGCTTCCAAGCCGAAGTCGCTGGATGCGTCGGGCGTGCCCGCGGAACTGCTGGATGTCGAGCGTCGTATCGCCATCGAGAAGGCCCGCGAAGCCGGCAAGCCGGAAGCCATGCTCGAGAAGATCGCCGAAGGCACCGTCCAGAAGTTCCTGAAGGACGTGACCTTGCTGGATCAGGTCTTCGTGAAGGCCGAAGATGGCAAGCAGACCGTCAGCCAGTTGCTGAAGGCCAAGAACGCGTCGGTGGCCGGCTTCACGCTGTATATCGTTGGTGAAGGCATCGAGAAGAAGGTGACCGACTTTGCCGCCGAAGTGGCCGCCCAGGCCGCCGCGGCTGCTCAGAAGTAAGGAGTTTCAGTACGATGAGCCAGCCTGCCTACAAGCGCATTCTCCTCAAGCTCTCTGGGGAGGCTCTGATGGGTGACGACGCCTATGGTATCAACCAGGAGGTCGTTGCCGGGATCGTCCGTGATGTGGTCGAAGTGACCAGTCTGGGGGTCGAAGTCGGGGTCGTTATTGGCGGCGGGAACATCTTTCGTGGAATGGCAGGGGCCGCATCCGGTATGGATCGTGCCACTGCCGACTACATGGGGATGCTGGCTACCGTGATGAACGCGATGGCCCTCTCGGACGCCTTCCGCGCCGTGGGGGTCAATGCGCGCGTTCAGTCCGCCCTACGGATCGATCAAGTGGTGGAGCCGTATATTCGCGGCAAGGCGATCCGTTACCTCGAAGAGGGGCGTGTCGTCATTTTTGGTGCGGGAACCGGCAATCCGTTCTTTACCACCGATACCGCCGCTGCGCTGCGCGGTTCGGAAATCGGCGCGGATATCGTGCTCAAGGCCACCAAAGTGGACGGCATCTATACTGCGGACCCGAAGAAGGATCCGACGGCGACCCGTTTTCAGCGGATTTCCTTCGACGAGGCGATCGCCCGCAATCTGGCGGTCATGGATGCAACCGCGTTCGCTTTGTGTCGCGATCAGCGCTTGCCGATCAATGTCTTCAGCCTTTTCAAGAGCGGTGCGTTGCGGCGCGTCGTGATGGGCGAAGACGAAGGTACGCTGGTTTATTGCTGAGGATGAACCAATGATTCCGGAACTCAAGAAAACTACCGAAACCAAGATGCAGAAGTCCCTTGAGTCCCTCAAGCTGGATCTCGCGAAAGTGCGGACCGGCCGGGCTCATACCGGGATTCTGGATCACGTGATGGTCGATTACTACGGCAGTCCCGTGCCGGTCAATCAGGTCGCCAACGTGACGCTGATCGATGCGCGCACCATCGGTGTTCAGCCGTGGGAAAAGCCGATGATTGCGAAGGTCGAGAAGGCCATTCGCGATTCGGACCTCGGGTTGAATCCTTCGTCTCAAGGCGAAGTCATTCGCGTACCGATGCCCGCGTTGACGGAAGAGCGCCGCAAGGAGCTCATCAAGGTCGTCAAGCATGAAGGCGAAGCTGCCAAGGTCGCGGTGCGCAATCTGCGTCGCGATGCCAACGCGTCGTTGAAGGATGCGCTGAAGGCGAAAACGATCTCCGAGGACGACGAGCGTCGTGCCCAGGACGACATCCAGAAGCTGACCGACAAGGCGGTTGTCGAAATCGACAAGCTTCTCGCACAAAAAGAACAAGAGCTGATGCAGATTTGACCTCAGGGTTGCTTTCTGCTTTTTCAGTTCTTTTTCAGGTGGAGATAACATGGTGCGATTGCCGTTCACGAGCTCCACGAGGAGCGTACCCGAAGCCGCGCAGGTACCGCGGCATATCGCAATCATCATGGACGGCAACGGGCGATGGGCCCGTAAGCGCTTCATGCCGCGCGTTGCCGGTCACGCCAAAGGCGTCGACTCGCTGCGGGAAGTCATCCGCACTTGCCTCGACCGCGGCGTCGAATATCTCACCGTTTTTGCTTTCAGTTCGGAGAACTGGCGTCGGCCGCAGGATGAAGTCTCTTTCCTGATGCAGTTGTTCGTGAAGTCGCTCAAAGCCGAGATCGAGCGTATTCATCGCAACAACATCCGCCTGCGGGTCATTGGCGATCTGGGTCGATTTGACAAGGCTCTGGTGGACCTTATCCAGGAAGGTGAAGCGCTCACTGCGGGCAATACCAAGATGAACCTGTCGATCTGTGCGAATTACGGCGGTCGTTGGGACATCATGCAGGCTGTCGAGAAGATGATCGCCGCGTCGCCGGGTGTGACGAGCGGATTTTCGGAAGACGATCTCGCCGCCCATCTCGCGCTCGGTTTCAGTCCCGAGCCGGATCTGTTCATCCGTACAGGTGGCGAGAAGCGCATCAGCAATTTCATGCTGTGGCAACTTGCCTATTCCGAACTGTATTTCACCGAGAAGCTGTGGCCTGAATTCGGCGAAGCCGAACTGGACGAGGCCATTGCGTCCTATCAAGGGCGGGAGCGCCGCTTCGGACGGACGAGCGAACAATTGGCTCCCGGTAATACCGATTCGTCTGAATCCGGTCATGCTTAAGGCGCGGGTCATAACCGCGCTGCTCCTCCTCGGGGGGCTGCTTGCCGCAGTATTTCTTCTTCCCGCTGTCGGCTGGCTGGCATTTGTTTCCGTGATTTGCGCCGCGGCTGCAGCGGAGTGGGGCGGTATCGCTGGTTTTTCCGTCACCCGCCGGCGGGTTTATGCGTTGCTGCTGGGTCTTCTCTGCATGGCAGGAGGGCTGGTCGCCGGTTTGCACCGGAACGACGCCGTAGCGCCCTTCAGTCTGGTCCCTGTTTACGCGGTCAGTGCGTTGTTTTGGCTGCTCTGTGTCCCGTTCTGGCTGCGAGCCCGTTGGGCGATGCCAGGAGCGGGCGCGGCGTCGATTGTCGGATTGGTGCTCCTTTTGCCGCCGAGTCTCGCAATGGCTCATCTGCGTCTTCTGAGCCCGTGGCTGCTGCTTGGTGTGATGGCTGCGGTCTGGGTTGCCGACATCGCTGCGTATTTTACGGGGCGCGCATTCGGCAGACGTAAGCTGGCGCCGTCCATCAGTCCGGGCAAAAGCTGGGAAGGCGCCTACGGGGCGGCGGTGGGGGTGGTGATCTACGGATTTATCTGTTTTTCGTATGTCGGTCACGCGATGGCCGACGTGGGCAGCGTCGTTTTTGCGGCGGCCGCCTTGGTGGCGTTTACGGCGGTCAGCATCATGGGCGATCTGTTCGAGTCGATGCTCAAGCGTCAGGCCGGCGTGAAAGACAGCGGTACTCTCCTTCCCGGTCATGGCGGCATTCTCGACCGGATCGACAGTTTGACTTCGACCTTGCCGCTGGCCGGACTGCTGGCGCTCTGGTTTGCGCGATAAGTCATGACTCAAGAAAAAAAATTCATCACTGTTCTCGGCGCGACCGGCTCTATCGGCGTCAGCACGCTGGATGTCGTGGCACGTCATCCCGAGCGCTATGGCGTTTTTGCGCTGACCGCCCATCGACAGGTGGATAAGCTTTTCGAGCAATGTGTGCGCCACCGTCCCGCCTATGCGGTGCTCGATCGCGTGGAGGATGCCCAGCGTCTGCAGGGTCTCCTCGACGGTGTGGCGTGTTGCACGGAGGTGTTGGCGGGCGCCGATTCCCTTGTGGCGGTGGCATCGGCACCTGAAGTGGACATGGTGATGGCGGCGATCGTCGGGGCTGCCGGTCTTGTTCCGACGCTTGCGGCTGCGCGCTGCGGCAAGCGAGTCCTGTTGGCCAACAAAGAGGCGCTGGTGATGTCCGGCGCGTTGTTCATGCGGGAGGTCGCGGCAAACGGTGCGGTCCTGCTGCCCATCGACAGCGAACACAACGCGATTTTCCAGGCCTTGCCTGCGGGCTTTCGGCAGGGCGTCGACGGAACCGCTGTGACTCGTATCCTGCTGACGGCGTCGGGTGGTCCGTTTCGCTGCAAGCCTGTCGAAGAACTCGCCGCGGTAACGCCGGATATGGCGTGTGCCCATCCCAATTGGGTGATGGGCCGGAAGATTTCCGTCGATTCGGCCACGATGATGAATAAAGGCCTTGAGGTGATTGAGGCCCATTGGTTGTTCGGTGCGCCGGCCGACCGAATCGAAGTCGTCATCCACCCTGAGAGCGTGATTCACTCGATGGTCGCATATGTCGATGGGTCCGTTTTGGCGCAGCTCGGCAATCCTGACATGCGTACCCCGATCGCCCATGCGTTGGCGTATCCCGAGCGCATCGATGCAGGCGTCAAACCGTTGGATCTTTTTGCGGTGGGGCAGCTAAATTTCGAACGTCCCGATTTCAAGCGTTTTCCTTGTTTGGCGCTGGCCTATCAGGCTTTGGAGACCGGCGGAACGGCGCCGGCTGTGTTGAATGCGGCCAACGAAGTGGCGGTTGCGAGTTTTCTCGACGGCGGGCTTCGTTTCGATCGGATTGCAGACGTGATTGCCGCTACGCTCAATGCCATTGAGGCGCGCTCGGTGGATTCTCTGGACGTCGTGCTGGACGCCGATCGGCAAGCCCGGCTTCTGGCAACGAATTTCCTTCGTCACTCTTGCCTATGACGGGTATGCGTCGGCATGCGATGGGTGACCGGGCCGTGGAGGTGCTTTTATGAGCCCGCTTGATTACATTCTGCCTTTCTTGTTGGCGCTCGGCATCCTGATCGTGGTGCACGAGTTCGGCCACTACCTCGTTGCGCGCCTGTGTGGCGTTCGAGTGTTGCGTTTTTCGCTCGGATTCGGCAAGCCGCTGCTCGTCCGGCGCTTGGGCGCGGACCAGACGGAGTGGGTGCTGTCGGCTTTCCCTCTCGGCGGTTACGTGAAGATGCTCGACGAACGCGAGGCGCCCGTGGCGCCTGCGGAACTTCATCGCGCTTTCAACCGGCAGAACGTGTGGCGGCGAATCGCGATTGTGGCGGCCGGGCCACTCGCCAATTTCGTGCTTGCGGTCGTGCTTTACTGGGGCTTGTACGCCGGCGGAGTCGAGGAGCTGCGTCCTCGTCTCGGTGTACCGCAAGCCGGCAGTCAGGCCGAGAAGCTGGGTTTCCAGGACGGAGAACTGGTTCGCGCGGTCGATGGCGAGCCGGTCGATAGCTGGCAGGACTTCCGTTGGCGTCTGCTCGACGATGCGTTGGACAAGCGCGTCGTCTCCGTCGAGACGATCAATCAGAGTCGGGAAGTCGCCATTCGCAAGCTCGATCTGGCCGGTATCGACATCGACCAGAGTCGGCAGGATGTTACGACCCAGTTGGGCTTGCAGCTCTACCGGCCCAAGCTTCCGGCGGTTCTCGGCAACCTGAGCCCGGGAGGCGCCGCACAGGCAGCAGGTCTGCGAACGGGCGATCGGGTGCTGCGGATCGGCGGGCGTGCGGTGGAGTCATGGGTCGATCTGGTTACGATCGTGCGAGATGCACCGGAGCAGATCCTCGAATTTGAAGTCTTGCGCGACGGTCAGACGGCGGTTTTTCGTGTCGAGCCCAAGGCTGTGGACGACAAAGGACGCAAGGTCGGACGTATCGGCGTGGCGATGGCGGATTTGGAGGAGCACCGCGACTTGCTGTTCGTGACGGTGCGCTATGGGCTCGGCGATGCGTTGGCGAAGGGCTTGGCCCAGACGAGGGATACCGCCACGATGAGCCTGTCGGTGATGGGGCGCATGCTTACCGGTGAGGTTTCGGTCAAGAATCTCAGCGGTCCTGTGACGATTGCCGACTTTGCCGGGCAGTCCGCTCGCCTGGGCTGGGCGCATTACATCAAGTTTCTGGCGCTCATCAGCATCAGCCTGGGAGTCCTCAATCTGCTGCCGGTGCCCGTGCTCGACGGAGGGCACTTGCTGTATTATGTGATCGAGATCATCAAGGGCGGCCCGGTTTCCGAGCGGATTATGGAGATCGGTCAGCAGATTGGAATGGCTCTGCTGGCGGCGCTAATGGTTTTTGCCTTCTACAACGACATCAACCGCCTTGTTGCTAGCTGAAATCGGATGAAATCCAAGCTCCTCCCCGGGGTGATCGCTGCGCTTTTCGCTGCTTCGCCCGCCTTGGCCTTTGAGCCATTTGTCGTCAAAGATATTCGTGTTGAAGGAATCCAGCGGACTGAAGCCGGGACGGTGTTCAGTTATTTGCCGGTGAAAGTCGGCGAGCGCTTTTCCGAAGACAAAGCGTCCCAGGCCATCAAATCTCTTTTCGCCACCGGATTCTTCAAGGACGTGCGGATCGAAGTCGAAAACGACGTGATCATCGTTCTGGTCGATGAGCGTCCGGCCATCTCCCAGATCGATTTCGTCGGCATCAAAGAATTCGAGAAGGACGCCCTTAAAAAGGGTCTTAAAGAGGTCGGTCTGGCCGAATCCCGAATCTTCGACCGCGCTCTCCTCGAGCGCGCCGAACAGGAGTTGAAACGTCAGTACCTTTCCAAGGGGCTTTATGGCGTTCAGATCACCACCACGGTTACGCCGCTGGAGCGGAATCGGGTTGGGGTGAATTTCAACGTGGTCGAAGGCGAAGCCGCGAAGATCAGGCAGATCAGCATTATTGGCAACAAGGTTTTCAAGGAAAAAGAGCTCGTCGATCTCTTTTCTTTGACGACGCCGGGCTGGATGACCTGGTACTCCAAGAGTGACCAATATTCGAAGCAGAAGCTTTCGGCCGATATCGAAGCGCTGCGTTCCTTCTACCTGAACCGCGGCTACCTGGATTTCAGCATCGATTCCACCCAGGTTTCGATTACGCCCGACAAGAAGGATATCTACATCACCCTTAGCATCACCGAGGGCGAGAAATACACGGTTTCCGACGTCAAGCTGGCGGGCAACATGGTGCTTCCCGAGGCGGACCTGCAGAAGCTCGTCAAGCTCAAGCCGGGCGATACCTTCGTGCGCGACGACGTCAATGCCACAACGAAGGCGATCAGCGACCGGCTCGGTAACGAGGGTTACGCCTTCGCCAACGTGAATGCGGCGCCCGAAGTGGATAAGGTGAAGCGCGAGGTCGCGTTCACCTTCTTCGTCGATCCCGGCCGTCGTGTTTATGTGCGCAAGATCAACTTTGCAGGCAACGCAAAGACTCGAGACGAGGTTCTGCGGCGCGAAGTCCGTCAGATGGAAGGCGCCTGGTACGACGGCGCGGCGCTCAATCGTTCCAAGGTGCGTCTGGACCGTCTGGGCTACTTCGAAGAGGTCACGATCGAGACGCCGGCGGTGGCGGGCGTCACGGATCAGGTGGATGCGAATTTCACCGTGAAAGAGCGCGCTACCGGAAATCTGATGCTCGGTGCGGGTTTCTCGAGTGCCGAAAAGGTCATTCTGTCCGCATCCATTGCCCAGCAGAATCTGTTTGGTACCGGCAATGCGATGAGCTTGCAGATGAATACCGGCAAGATCAACCGAACCATTGCGCTGTCATTCACCAACCCGTATTGGACGGTTGACGGTATCAGCATGGGTTGGGATATCTATCAACGTAACGTCGATCCAACCTCGCTTTCCGTGGCGACCTACAAATCGTCGTCAATCGGTGCCGGATTACGCTTCGGATATCCCATTGCCGAGGATGACCGGATCAACTTCGGTCTGGCGGTCGATCAGACGACGATCAAGGTGTATGACACGAGTCCGGCACCTTACGTCAATTTCGTGAATACCTTCGGCGATACGGCGAGAAGCCTTGTGGCGACGGTAGGTTGGGGGCGCGACAAGCGGGACAGTTTCCTGTATCCCACCTCCGGGGTCTATCAGCGGGCGTCCGTTGAAGTGGCGACGCCGGCGTTGGATATGCGTTATGTGCGCGGCAGCTATCAGCATCAATACTGGATTCCGTTCGGTGGCGGTTACGCACTTATGCTGAACGGCGATCTGGGTTATGCCCACGGTTACGACGGCAAGGAACTGCCGTTCTACAAGAACTTTTACGCCGGCGGTATCGGCTCGGTGCGCGGCTACCAGCAAAGCACGCTCGGGCCGCATTACACCGACAGCTCCGGCTACGTGCGCGCGCTGGGCGGTAACCGTCGGGCGATTGCCAACGCCGAGTACTATTTTCCGATGCCTGGCCAGGGCAAGGAGAAGTCGATGCGGCTTTCGTTCTTCGCCGATACGGGCTACGTATGGGGCGCGGACGACAAGGTTCAGGCATCGGATTTGCGTTACAGTGCGGGATTGGCCTTCACATGGAGTTCTCCAGTGGGGCCGCTCAAATTCAGTCTTGGGCAGGCGCTCAAGAAAAAAGACGGCGACAAGACGCAAAAATTCCAGTTCCAGTTGGGTACGGTTTTCTGATTGCAGCCGTAGTGCATGAAGATGGAGGTTTGAATGAAAGGTATCGGTTTATCCGCGCTGGCAGCATTGATGCTTGTCGCATTTTCTCAGACGGCGGCTGCCGAAGTGAGAGTCGGTTTTGTCAATTCCGACCGGGTGATGAAAGAAGCGCCCCCGGCGAAAAAGGCTCAGCAGAAGCTCGAAAAGGAATTCGAGAAGCGCGATCAGGAGCTTCAGCGGCTCGCCAAACAGCTTCAGGGCATGCAGGAAGGCCTGGAGAAGAACGGCATGACGATGGCGGAGGGTGATCGTCGCAATAAAGAGCGGGAGTTCAACGATCTCAATCGGGATTTCCAGCGCAAGCAGCGGGAGTTTCGCGAAGACTTGAATCAACGCCGCAACGAGGAACTGGCTGGCGTGCTGGATCGTGCCAACAAGACAATCAAGCAGATTGCCGAGGCCGAAAAGTACGACATCATTTTCCAGGAAGCCGTGTATGCCAGCCCGCGCATCGACATCACCGACAAGGTGATCAAGGCGCTGACGGAAGCCAAGTAAGCGTTCGCCCCGATGGAATTGTCTCTTGGTGAGCTGGTCGCTCGACTGGGTGGCGAACTTGTCGGCGATCCGGCCATGAAGGTTCGCCAGATCGCCTCGCTAGAGGCGGCGGGGGCGGGGGATATCGCCTTTCTGTCGAATCCCAAGTTGAGTGCCGCGTTGGAAACGAGCGGCGCGTCCGCGTTTATCCTCTCGCCCAAGGCGGCCGGTCTGACGGACCGAGCCCGTATCGTCACGCCCGATCCGTATTTGTATTTCGCGCGTGCGGCGCAGCTTTTCAATCCGCCGAAGCGCCCCGCACCCGGTGTCCACCCCACGGCCGTGGTCGGGTCGCCTCTGCCGGCTTCGGTGTCGGTCGGGGCGCACGTAGTCATCGGTGAGGGTTGCCTGATTGGAGAAAACTGCATCATCGAGTCGGCCTGTGTTCTCGGTGACAAGGTGCAGCTCGGGGCCGATTCGCTGCTCCATGCAGGTGTGAAAATCTACGATGGCTGCGTGATTGGGGCGCGGGCCATCTTGCATTCCGGCGCGGTCATCGGCGCCGATGGGCTTGGTTTTGCGCGGGACGCGGATAAGCATTGGGTCAAGATTCCACAAATCGGCCGGGTCATCATCGGTGACGACGTGGAAATCGGTGCCAACACGACGGTGGACCGCGGCGCGCTGGACAATACGGTTATCGGCAACGGTGTGAAGCTGGACAATCTGATCCACGTTGCCCACAACTGTCGTGTCGGCGACGACACCATCATGGCTGCAATGGCAGGTCTTGCCGGTAGCACTACGGTGGGCAGACGGGTGATGGTCGGTGGCAAGGCGGGCTTCTCCGGCCACCTGGACGTCGCCGACGATGTGACTGTTTCAGCGGATACAAACGTCACCAAGAGCATCGACAAGGCCGGTGTCTATACGTCGATGATTCCGCTGCAGTCCCATGCCGACTGGGTCAGGAATTTCGCCCACCTGCGGCGTCTCGATGCGATGGCGCAGCGGTTGCGCGAGCTCGAGAAAAAGCTCGCGGCAAAAGAAGAATGATGAAGAGGGAAGAGGAATCATGAGCGTGATCGATATCAACGAAATAAAGAAATACATTCCGCACCGTTACCCGTTTCTGCTCGTGGACCGCATTCTCGAACTGGAAGAGGGCAAGCGCGTTGTCGGTCTCAAGAACGTCACGGTCAACGAGCCTTTTTTCCCGGGCCATTTTCCGCATAGCCCCGTCATGCCCGGCGTGTTGATCATCGAAGCGCTGGCGCAGGCTGCTGCTGTGCTTGCTTTCAAGACCGAAGGCACGCTTCCCGACGAGAACTCGATGGTGTACTTCGCTTCGGTGGATAAGGTCCGCTTCAAGCGCCCGGTGGTGCCCGGCGATCAATTGATCCTCGAGGCAGAGATCGTCCGCACGATCCGCAATATCTGGAAGTTCAAGGCCATTGCCCGCGTCGATGGGGAAGTGGCGACCGAGGCTGAATTCATGTGTGCGATCAAGCGATGATTCATCAAACTGCCATCGTTCATCCAGGCGCTCGCCTTGCTGAAGGCGTGCAGGTTGGTGCGTATTCGGTCATTGGCGAACACGTGGAAATTGCCGAGGGTACGACCGTCGGTCCGCATGTGGTCATTGAAGGTCATACCAGGATCGGTCGCAACAACCGGATCTTCCAGTTTTGCTCCATCGGTTCCGAGCCGCAGGACAAGAAATACGCCGGTGAGCCGACCCGGCTTGAAATCGGCGACGGTAATACGATCCGCGAGTTCTGCAGCTTCAGCACCGGCACCGCGCAGGATGCAGGTGTGACCCGCGTAGGCAACGACAACTGGATCATGGCCTACGTGCATGTGGCCCATGATTGCGTCGTTGGCGACCACACGATTTTCGCAAACAATGCGACCCTCGCCGGGCACGTAACGGTGGGCGACTGGGCGATCCTCGGGGGTTTTACCGGGGTTCATCAGTTCGTGCGTGTCGGTGCGCATAGTTTCTGTGGCGTCGGCACCGTGCTGCTGCAGGATCTGCCGCCCTTCGTGACGGTATCGGGCAATCCGGCCTCGCCGCACGGCATCAACAGTGAAGGCCTCAAGCGGCGCGGATTCAGCAGTGCCGGCCTGGCGGCGATCAAGCGCGCCTACAAGACGCTTTATCGCAGCGGTCTGACGCTCGACGAGGCGCGGCGACAGATCGCCGAAGCCGCGGTCTCGGCGCCGGAGTTGCAGCAGTTTTCCGACTTCATCGCCGACTCCGGTCGTGGCATCGTCCGCTAATCCATGGTTGTGCGCATCGCCATGGTGGCGGGCGAGGCGTCCAGCGACCTTCTCGCCAGTCATCTGATCCGGGCGCTCAAACGCCATCTGCCCGATGCCGAATTCTTCGGCATCGGCGGCCCCAAGATGCAGGCCGAGGGTTTCCGATGCTGGTGGCCCGCCGAGAAGCTGTCGGTTCATGGGTATGTGGACGCCCTCAAAAATTACCGGGAGTTGTCCGGCATCCGCCGCAGCTTGTGCAGGCGTTTGCTGGCCGATCCGCCGGCCGCCTTCATCGGTGTGGATGCGCCCGACTTCAGCCTGTGGCTCGAACGGCGCCTGAAGGACAAAGGCATTCCGGCAATCCATTTTGTCAGCCCGTCGATCTGGGCCTGGCGCAAGGGTCGCCTGAAAGGTATCGCCCGCTCGATCAGTCACATGCTGTGCCTGTTCCCGTTCGAGCCCGAACTCTACCGGTCGGCCGGTGTGCCGGTGAGCTATGTCGGTCATCCCTTGGCCGACGTCTTTCCGCTCAGCCCCGACCGCATCGGCACTCGCGAGTTGCTGCAGATCCCGGAGGGCGGGCCGGTTTTCGCCTTCCTGCCGGGCAGTCGCCAGTCCGAAGTGCGCAACCTCGCCGATACCTATATCGCCACCGCGGCAATTCTCCGCGAACGCCATCCGACGGCCCGTTTCCTTGTGCCGCTGGCCACGCGTGAGACCCGTCTGCTCTTTGAGGAGGCGCTGCGTCGGCACGCCAACCTCGATCTGCCGATCCGCATCCTGTTCGGCCACGCGGTCGAAGCGATGACCGCTGCCGACGTGGTGCTGGTGGCGAGCGGTACAGCCAGCCTGGAGGCGGCGCTGCTGAAGCGTCCGATGGTCATCACCTACAAGATCGGCAAGTGGTCGTATCGTCTGATGCGCCGCATGGCCTATCTGCCCTGGGTCGGTTTGCCCAATGTGCTGGCCGGGCGCGAGGTGGTGCCCGAGGTGCTGCAGGATGCCGCAACGCCGCAGGCGCTCGCCGACGCCCTCGACGGCTGGCTGGCCGACAAGGCGCGCAGCGACGAAGTTGTGCGGATTTTCACCGACATGCATCTGCAACTGCGCCAGAACACCGCCGACAAGGCGGCGGCGGCGATCCTGCCTTATCTGCGGGGGCGCCACTGAATGGAACGCCTGTGCGGAGTCGATGAGGCCGGACGCGGGCCGCTGTGCGGGCCGGTGGTCGCGGCGGCAGTCATCCTCGATCCGGCGCGTCCGATCGTCGGTCTGGCCGATTCCAAAAAGCTCAGCGAGAAGCGTCGCGACAGGCTCGCCATCGAAATCCGCGAAAAGGCGCTGGCATGGTGCATCGCCGAAGCCAGCGTCGAAGAGATCGACTGCCTCAATATTCTCCACGCGACGATGCTCGCCATGCAGCGAGCGGTGGCGGGTCTGGCGGTGCTGCCCGACCGGGTGCTGGTGGACGGCAACCGTTGTCCGCGCCTCGATCTGCCCTGCGAAGCAGTGGTGAAGGGGGATTCCCTTGTGGCCGAAATCTCGGCGGCGTCCATCCTGGCCAAGACGGCGCGGGATGCGCAACTGCGCGAACTGGACAAGCTCTACCCGCAATACGGCCTGGCCGGACACAAGGGCTATCCGACCGCAGCCCATCTGGCGGCGCTGCGGGCTCACGGTGCTTGCGACATCTATCGCAAGAGCTTCGGCCCGGTGCGCGACGTGATTGCCAACCCGCCTCTCTGGACCGAGGATCGCTCATGAAGCTCCATCACATCCTGCTTTTCGTGCATCTGGCCGGTGTCATCGTGTGGGTCGGCGGCATGAGCTTCGCTCATTTCTGCCTGCGTCCGTCGGCGCTCGCGCTGCCGCCCGCCCAGCGGCTCGGGTTGTGGAGCGCGGTATTCGGGCGTTTTTTCCCGATCGTCTGGCTGGCGATTGGTGCGATCGTCGCATCGGGTTTTGCGATGCTGCTGGAGGTCGGCATGGCCAGGGCTCCGCTTGCGTGGCATGCGATGGCGGCAAGCGGCCTCGCGATGACCGCCATCTTCGCGAGCATCTGGTTCGGTCCGTGGCGTGCCCTGCAACAGGCAGTCGCGGCCGAAAGCTGGGCGCAGGGGGCACAGGCGCTCAATCTGATCCGTCAGCGGGTGACGATCAATCTGACTCTTGGTGCGCTCACCGTGCTGCTGGCGACCCTCGGGCTGGCGTTCTGAATCTTGAAACTGATCACCTCCAGGGATAACCCGACCGTCAAACGCCTCCACGCTCTGGCAACTTCGGCGCGGGAGCGGCGCAGCCAGAACGAAACCCTGCTCGACGGCGCCCACTTGCTGGGGGTGGCCTTGGCGAGCGGCGTGATTCCGCTCCAGGTGGTTGTCAGCGAGAGCGGACGGCAGCAGGCCGAAATCGTCGCGCTGCTCGAAGCCTGTCCGGCGCAAAGCTGTATCGAGCTGCCGGACCGTCTGTTCGCCCATGTGAGCCCGGTGGAGGCGCCGAGCGGCGTGCTGGCTGTGATTGCTATTCCGCCGGCTGTCGCAGGGGGCGCGCTCACCGGCAATTGCATTCTGCTCGACGGCGTTCAGGATCCGGGCAATCTGGGTACGATTCTGCGCACGGCGGCGGCGGTCGGCGTGGCGGACGCCTTGCTGACGCCGGGCTGTGCCCAGGCCTGGTCTCCACGGGTGTTGCGGGCAGCGATGGGCGCGCATTTCGGGCTGCGCATCCGCGAGGCGGTGGATGCCGGTGCCGCGCTGGCGGGCTTTCCGGGGGCCATTCTGGCCGCCGACCTGCGGGATTCGGTCGAACTGTACGACCTGGACTTGCGCGGTCCGGTGGCGTGGTTGTTCGGTTCGGAAGGTCAGGGGCTGTCGCCCGAGGTGGCCGCGCTGGCGACCCGGCGCGTGCTGATCCCGATGCCAGGCGGAATGGAGTCCCTCAACGTCGGTGTGGCGGCTGGCGTGTGTCTTTTCGAGCAGTTGCGTCAGCGGCGCTCAGAACGGTAGTTTCAACGCGCCGGCCGCGGCGGCGGGGTTGCCGTCCGCCTGGAAGGGCACGACGCCGAGCAGCGGTGCCGACAGGCGCTGCCTGAGGGCGTCGAGGTTCTGCTCGAAACGCAGCATGGCCGGATCGATCCGATTGGCAACCCAGCCGGCGAGGTTCAGGCCGCGGGCCGCGATGGCTTCGGCGGTGAGCAGCGCGTGGTTGATGCAGCCCAGCTTCATTCCGACAACGAGAATCACCGGCAGGCCCATGTCGCGGGCCAGATCGGCGGTGTCGTAGTCATCGTCGAGCGGGACCCGAAAGCCGCCGACTCCCTCCACGAAAACCACGTCCGCCCGGGTCGTCAGTGCCGCGAAGGCGTCGCGAATCCGGCCCGCGTCGATACGCACGCCTTCTTCGGCCGCCGCGATGTGCGGGGCGATGGGGCTGGTGAGGCAATAAGGATTGAGGAGTGCCAGACCGGGGTCGAAGCTGCCGGCCGCGCGCAGCCGGGCGGCGTCCTCGTTGATGAATTCTCCATTTACCGTCTCGGCGCCGGCCGCTATCGGTTTCATGCCGATGGCGGTCAGTCCGCGGTTGCGGGCGGCGTGGAGAAGGGTGCAGGTGACGAAGGTCTTGCCGATTTCGGTATCGGTGCCGGCAACGAAGTAGGCGGTCATTTTTTCTTTGCGATGAGCCAGAGCGTGTCGTAGGAGGCGGGCAGACCGGCGGGGCCGCGATGCGTCTCGTAGGCGGCGACGAGACGCGCCCAGGCGGATTTGCCGAGCGCGCGTCGCGGGGCGCCGGTCTGGTGGGCGCCGAGGGTTTTGATATCGGATAGCAGGCTGCGCAGGTCGGGCGCCCAGGCGTGAAGCGTGTCCCGTTCGGCGGCAAGAACCTGCAAGCCGGCGGATTCGGCGGCGTCGAGGATGACTTCGGGCGGTTGAAAGCGCAGCACGTGTTCGTCGTTGTCGATGTAGCGGAAGGCATCGCGCAGTTCGGCGAGGGTGCCGGGTCCGAGGGTGGCGATCCACAATTGACCGCCGGGGCGCAGGCTGCGGGCCAGCTCCGGCAGCGCGCGGCGCGGGTTGCACCACTGCAGGGCATAGCTGGACCATAGGGCATCGAGGCTTCCGCCCGCAATGGGCAGGTGTTCGAGGTCGGCGCACAGGGGCTGGGCGATGCCCGGCGGATGCTTGCGTAGCATGGCCGGTGCGAAGTCGAGGGCGAGCAGATCGGCGGCCGGAAACGCGCGTTTCAGCCCGGCGAGGGCGTAGCCGGTGCCGCAGCCGGCGTCGAGGATGCGCTGCGCGGCGAAGCCCTGCGCCGCGACGAGCGCGAGGAGGCGGTCGCAGGCGGCGCGCTGCACGCTGGCAACGGCGTCATAGTTGTCGGCAGCCTTGTCGAAGGCGGCGCGGACGGCGTCTTTTGGGGCGGGTGTTGCAGTCACCGGAAATTCTCTTGAGCGAAGCTTTCGATCAGCGTGGCACAGTCGGCCGGGCGCGAAACGAAGGGGGCATGGCCGGTTTGCCGGAACACCGACAGGCGTCCTTGCGGCAGTGCGTCGGCCAGCCACTCGGCGGCGGCGACGGGCATCAGCTTGTCTTCGCTGCCATGCAACAGGCGCACCGGCTGAGGGACGCGGCTGGCGAGCGTGCGCAGATCGCTTTCGGCGAGGAGGCGCAGACCGGTGGCGAGGGCGGCGTGGTGCGCGGCGTCGGCCGGTGTGAGGGCGGCGCCGAGCGTGGCCGAGACTTCGCGGCGGGCTGCGTCGCCAAGGCTTTGAAGCGCGACGAAACGGCGCTGGGTGGCAGCCGGATCGAGGTCGAAATGGTGGCGGAACTCGTCGAGCGTGGCGGTCGGCAGCGCGGCGGGCCAGTCGTCGGCTTGGACGAAGCGGGGGCTGGCGCCGATCAGTACGAGACGGTCGATCTTGGCGGCGGCGTGGACGGCGAGGTGCAGGGCGAGCTGGGCGCCGAGGGACCACCCAACGACGATACTGCCGTCCGGGATGGCGGGCAGCAGCGCTTCGGCCCAGCTTGCGAGGGTGGTGCCAGCGGGCGCGGCGTTGCCGTGGCCGGGCAGGTCGGGGGCGTGGATGGGGGTGGCCGGGTCGAGCCGGGCTCGCAGCGGGGTCCAGACGGCCGCCGACAGACCCCAGCCGTGGAGGAGGACGATCGGCCGCGTCATGTTTGCCGCGCTTCCAGTCGGTTGAGGGCTTCGACGAGGCGATCCACCTGCGCGAAGCTGTGGGCGGCCGACAGGGTGATGCGCAGCCGGGCGGCGCCCTTGGGCACCGTTGGCGGGCGGATGGCCGGCACCCACAAGCCTTCGGCGTCGAGGGCGCGGGAGACGGCGAGGGTTTCGTGGTTGTCGCCGATGACCACCGGCTGGATCGGGGTGTCGGATGGCAGAAGTTGCCAGCGGCTGAGGCGCAGGCCGGTTTTGAGGCGGGCGATGAGTGCGGCCAGATGCGCGCGGCGGGCGTCGCCGTGTTCGATGAGATCGATGGCGGTGAGCAAGGTGTCGGCCAGCAGCGGCGGTGCGCCGGTGGTGAAGATGTAGCTGCGGCTCTTGCTCACCAGCCATTCGATCACGTCGCGCCGGCCCGCGACAAAGGCGCCGGAGACGCCGGCGGCTTTGCCGAGTGTGCCCATGTAGATCAGGCGCGGCGACGCGAGCCCGAAGTGGGCGAGGCTGCCGCGGCCTTGCGGGCCGAGCACGCCGAAGCCGTGGGCATCGTCGACCAGCAGCCAGGCGCGATGGGCTTCGGCGAGGGCGAGGAGTTCGGGCAGCGGGGCGAGATCGCCGTCCATGCTGAAGACGCTGTCGGTGACGATCAGCTTGCGCGGGGCGCGGGAAGTGGCGAGACGGGCTTCGAGGGCGGCGAGGTCGCAGTGCGGGTAGCGGACGAAGTTGGCGCGGGAGAGCAGGGCGCCGTCCACGAGGGAGGCGTGATTCACCTTGTCGGCGAAGATCGCGTCGCCGCGTCCGACGAGGGCCGGCATGACGCCGATGTTGGCCATGTAGCCGGTGGAAAAATAGAGTGCGTCGTCCATGCCGACGAAGTCGGCGAGGCGGACTTCGAGGGCTTCGTGACTGGCATAGTGGCCGCTGACGAGGTGCGAGGCGCCGGAGCCAACGCCCCAGCGACGGGCGCCGCGGGCGACGGCTTCGGCCAGCGCCGGTTCGGCGGCGAGGCCGAGGTAGTCGTTGGAGCAGAAGGCGACGAGTGACTCGGGGCGATCGGCCAGTTGCGCATCGGGAGCGCAGGGGCCGGTGACGACGCGGCGGCGGCGGCGCAGGCCGGCCGCGTCGAGTTCGGCGAGGCCGGCGGAGATTTCGTCGAGCGGATCGATGGCTTCAGCCAAGACTGGCCTCCAGCGCGGCGGCGGTCCGGGTGGCGAGATGGTCGATTTCGTCGTTGGACAGGATGTAGGGCGGCATGGTGTAAACCGTGTTGCCGATCGGGCGCAGCAGGAGTTCGCGCTCGAGGGCTTCGGCGAAGAAGCGGCGGGCGAAGCCCGCGGGTGCGAGGGCCACGTCGAAGGCGAGAATCATGCCTTGCTGGCGCAGGTGGCGCACGGCCGGATGGGCGCCGACGGCGGCTTTGAAGGCGTCGCCCAGGCGCGCGGCCTGAGCCCGGTTGGCCGCGATCACGTCGTCCTGCACGAAGATGTCCAGCGTTGCAAGCGCGGCGCGGCAGGCCAGCGGATTGCCGGTATAGCTGTGGGAGTGCAGGAAGCCGCGGGCGGTGTCGTCGTCGTAAAAGGCGGCAAAGACGTCGTCGGTGGTGAGCACGATGGACAAGGGCAGGTAGCCGCCGGAAATGCCTTTGGAGAGAAGCAGGAAATCCGGCCAGATGCCGGCCTGCTCGCATGCGAAGAAAGTGCCGCTGCGCCCGCAGCCGACGGCGATTTCGTCGGCGACGAGGTGCACCCGGTAGCGGTCGCACAAATCGCGGGCAAGGCGCAGGTATTCCGGGTCGTACATCGCCATTCCCGAGGCGCATTGCACCAGCGGTTCGACGATCAGCGCGGCGGTCTGGCCAGCGTGTTCGATGAGGTGCGCTTCGAGGGCCGCGGCGGCGCGGCGGGCAACCGTGACGGCGGTTTCGCCGGGTGCGGCATTGCGGGCGTCGGGGTTGGGCACGCAGGTGCCGGCGCGCACCAGCGGAGCGTAAGCGTCGCGGAACAGGGCGACGTCGGTGACGGCCAGGGCGCCGACGGTTTCGCCGTGGTAGCTGCCGGCGAGGCTGATGAAGCGGTTCTTTTCCGGTTGGCCGTGGTTACGCCAGTAGTGGGCGCTCATCTTGAGGGCGATCTCGGTGGCGGAGGCGCCGTCGGAGGCGTAGAAGGCGTGGCCGAGATTGTGGCCGGTGAGGGCGGCGAGGCGCTCGGAGAGTTCGACGACCGGTTCGTGGGTGAAGCCGGCGAGCATCACGTGTTCGAGGGTGTCGAGCTGCGCCTTGAGGGCGTTGCCGATGCGCGGGTTGGCGTGACCGAAGAGGTTGACCCACCAGGAGCTGATCCCGTCGAGGTAGCGGCGGCCGTCCATGTCGTAGAGCCATGCGCCTTCGCCGTGCTTGATGGGCACCAGCGGCAGTTGCTCGTGGTGCTTCATCTGGGTGCAGGGATGCCAGACGGCGGAAAGGGAGCGGGCGAGAAGGCTGGAATTGGCGGACATGATGCGGAGTTCGGCGGGGGCGCCTGCGGGGGCGTGGCGGTGTTCAGAAATGCAAAGTGGAGCGGCTCTTGTAAGCCGCCCCACCCAGGAGCCACATCGACGCGTGGCTGCGTATTGTGCCGCTTAGTTGTATGAGTAGAAGGTCTTGCTGCCAACGGCGATGTAAGCCGCGGTGGCGCGCAGGAGGCCGTAGAGGTTGTCGCTGCCGGTGACGGCGTTGGTGGTCGTGTTGCTGGGGATGACTTGCCAGGCGCCGTTTGCGTCGGTCTGCAGGGTGGTTCCGGCGTTGCCGACCGCGACGAAGCGGGTCGAGGCTGCAACCGCGTTGAGGTCGGCCGTGACGGGCGAGCTTGCGGCGGTCCAGGTGGTGCCGTCGATGCTGGTGAGGATCGTGCCGCCGGTGCCAACGGCCATGTAGCTGTAGCCCGTGGAGGTGGCGGTGGTGCTC
Source organism: uncultured Zoogloea sp. (assembly GCA_937871125.1). Taxonomy (GTDB): domain Bacteria; phylum Pseudomonadota; class Gammaproteobacteria; order Burkholderiales; family Rhodocyclaceae; genus Zoogloea. Next base: position 22,302 of record CALMXT010000279.1, read on the forward strand.
ATGACGGCGACGCCCTTGAGGGTGGTGCCGGTGCCGCAGGTGCCGGGAACGCTTGCGGCGGTCCAGGTGGCGCCGTCGCTGCTGGTGACAATCGTGCAGTCGGCGCCGACGGCCACCCACAGGCCGCTGGCCGAATAGGCGACGCCGAACAGATCCTTGCCGCTGCTGCGCTGAACCGTCCAGCTGGCGGCATCGGTCGAGCTGACGATGGTGCCCTGGTTGCCGACGGCGATGGCGACGCTGCCGGGAACAACGATGGCATTGAGGTTCTGGACCTGGCTCGTGGTGGTGGTGCCCTCGGTCCAGGTCGTGGTGTTGCTGCTGTAGTAGATCTTGCCGCCCTCGCCGACAGCGATGTACTTGCTGAGTCCGTAGGCCGCGCCGTTGAGTGTGGCGGTGATGGCCGTGGAGACGGCAGTCCAGGAGGACGTGCCGACGTAGGTCGGGACGTCGGTGCTGGAGTAAATCTTGCCGCCGTCGCCGACCGCGACGAAGGTTGCGGTGGAGTTGTCGCTATTGGTGCCGTAGGCAACGCTGCGCATGGTCGTGGCGGGCGAGGTCTTGGCCGCTTGCCAGATGCCGCCGGCCGGGCGGGGTGTCACCGCCGGGGCGTCGGCGCCCGGGCCGCCTTCGCCGCCGCTCTTGCGTCCATTGATGATGAAGTCGTAGACCACGCCGTTGGTCAGGCCGGTGACGATGTAAGGGGAGGAAATGCCCTTGCCCTTGTCGCCGACTTTGGCCTGCGCGCCGGTGATTTTTTTCCAGCTGTCGAGGGTCAGATCGGCGGTCGGTGCGTAGAAAAGCCAGTATTCGACGTCGGATTCCTGGTCCCAGGTGACGGTGACCTGGCCGTCGCCTTCGAACACCTTGAAATTCTGCGGAGCCGAAGCGGAACTGCCGCCACCGCCGCAGGCAGCGAGAAGGGCGGAGGTGAGAATGGCGGCGAGCGCCGGGCGGAGTCGGGACGGGAGCATGAATTTGGCCATCGATTAACGGATCGAAGCAGGATTCTACAACAGCACGGCCGTCCGGCTTTCCTCCCGTGCAAGCCGGAGCGTGCGCGGGAGGGTGCCGACGCTCCGGAGGTCAGCTGTTTGTTACGCCGGTGAATTCCTTCAGCAGGATTTCCTGCGCTGCACGGCGGGTTGTGCGGGGATTCTTCCGGCGGTAATGGTTTTCGCTGTCGAGTTCCCACGCTTGGCAGTTGTCGCCCAGATAGGGGCGCAGACCTTCCTTCATGACGCGGCGTTTGACCCGCGGGTCGAGGATCGGGAAGGCGACTTCGATGCGTTTGAAGAAGTTGCGTTCCATCCAGTCGGCGCTGGAGAGGTAGAGCTTGTCGGCGCCGTCGGCGTGAAAGTAGAAGATGCGGTGGTGTTCGAGGAAGCGGCCGACCACCGATCGGACACGGATGTTTTCCGACAAGCCGGGCACGCCGGGTTTCAAGGCGCACACGCTGCGGGCGATGACGTTGATCTCCACGCCGGCCTGCGATGCGGCGTAAAGCGCTTCGATGGTTTCCGGTTCGAGCAGCGCATTGACCTTGACGATGATGCGGCCCTTGCGTCCCGCGCGGGCGATTTCGGCTTCGTCGCGGATGGCGGCGACGACATTGGGTTGCAGCGTGAAGGGCGCCTGCCAGATGTGCTTGAGCTTGCCGGCCTGACCGAGGCCGGTGAGCTGCTTGAAGAGTTCCGCCACGTCGGCGCCGATCTCGTCGTTGGCGGTGAGCAGGCCGAAGTCGGTGTAAAAACGGGTGGTGCGCGGGTGGTAGTTGCCGGTGCCCAGATGCACGTAACGCTTGAGTCCGCGGTCTTCGCGGCGCACAAGCAGCAACAGCTTGGCGTGGGTCTTGTAGCCGAAGACGCCGTACACCACATGGGCGCCGACTTCTTCCAGGCGGGCCGCCCAGCCGATGTTGGCTTCCTCGTCGAAGCGCGCCATCAATTCGACGGCGACGGTGACTTCCTTGCCCTTTTGGGCGGCGCGGATGAGGTGTTCCATCAGCACGGAGTCGGTGCCGGTGCGATAGACCGTCATCTTCACGGCGACCACGTTCGGATCGTCGGCGGCCGCCTTGAGCAGTTCGATGACCGGCTCGAAACTCTGAAAGGGGTGGTGGAGCAGAATGTCCTGCCGGCGGATCGCGGCAAAGATGTTCTCGCGTTTGTCGAGGCCTTTCGGGCGGGTCGGCTGGAAGGAGCGATATTTGAGATCGGGGCGGTCGACCCAGTCCGGCACCTGGTTGAGGCGCACCGGGTTGACCATGCCGGGGACGCGATAGACGTCGGCCTGACCGAGCCCGAACTGCTTCATCAGGAAGCCGGCCATGGCTTCCGAGCAGTTGTCGGCCAGTTCGAGGCGAACGGCGTCGCCGAAGTGGCGCTGCTGCAGTTCGCCCTTCAGGGTGGCTCGGAGATCCTTGACTTCCTCCTCATCCACGAACATGTCGGAGTTGCGGGTGACCCGGAACTGGTAGCAGCCGAGGACGTTCATGCCCTCGAACAGCTCGCCGACGTGGGCGTGGAGAAGGGACGACAAGAAGACGAAACCGTAGTCCACGCCGGTGAGTTCCGGCGGCAGGCGGATCACGCGGGGCAGGGCGCGGGGCGCCTGGACGATGGCCGTGCCGGAATTGCGCCCGAAGGCGTCGCGTCCTTCGAGCTCGACCGCGAAGTTGAGGCTCTTGTTGAGCACCCGCGGAAAAGGATGGGCCGGGTCGAGGCCGATCGGCGTGAGGATGGGCATCACCTCGCGCATGAAATATTCGCGAGCCCACAGGTGCTGGGCGTCGGTCCACACGCTGCGGCGCAGGAAGACGATGCCCTCCTGGGCCAGGGCCGGCAGGATGGTGTTGTTGAGCAGGTTGTACTGCTCGCTGATGATGCCGTGCACCTCGCGGCTGATGCGTCCGTGCAGCGCCGACGGGGTCAGGCCGTCGGTGGTGGTGACGACGCTGCCGAGCCGCATCTGCTCCTTGACGCCGGCCACGCGGACTTCGAAGAACTCGTCGAGGTTGCTCGAGACGATGCACAGAAAGCGCAGACGCTCCAGCAGCGGTACCGAGGGATCGGCCGCCTGGGCGAGCACGCGGCGCTGAAATTGAAGAAGGGACAGCTCGCGGTTGATGAAGTGATCGTAGTTGAACTGACGTTCGGTGGCGGGCTGGCGCATGGGCTCTCCTGGCGAATCTTCCGATTGAATCCTTAGTATGTGACGTTTTTGTTACCGCGGTATGACGTTGGATGTCAATGTTGGCGCTTGCGTCGATCGCTGCGGAGCCGTCACTCGCGGATGCTAGAATCCTCGGCCTCTGCGCCGCAAGGCGCGCTTTTTCTGTCTGATTTTCATGAATCGCGAATTGATTGCCGCTATCGATCTGGGTTCCAACAGCTTCCGCCTGCAGATCGGGCGGATCGTCAATGACCAGATTTATCCCCTCGATGGCATCAAGGAGGCCGTGCGTCTTGCCGCCGGCTTGTCCCCCGACCGCATGCTCGATGCCGCATCGCAGTTTCGAGGCCTCGGTGCCTTGCGCTGCTTCAACGAGCGCATCCGCGACTACCCGGTCGATGCCGTCCGGGCCGTGGCGACCAATACCCTGCGGGTTGCCAAGAACGCGCCCCATTTTCTGGTGCAGGCCGAGGCGGCGCTGGGTTTTCCCATCGAAGTCATCGCCGGTCGGGAGGAGGCGCGCCTGATTTACGTCGGCGTCGCCCACACCCTGCCCAATCCTCACAAGCAACAGCTGGTCGTCGACATCGGCGGCGGGTCGACGGAGTTTGTGATCGGCAAGAGTTTCAAACCCATTGCGCTGGAATCGCTCTACATGGGCTGTGTCAGTTATTCCTTACGCTATTTTCCCGAAGGCCGTATCGACAAGCGCGGCATGCGCGACGCGGAAATGGCCGCTCAGAAGGAGATCCAGACCATTGCCCACGCCTACCGCGAAGTGGGCTGGGAGGAGGCGGTGGGTTCCAGCGGCTCGGCCAAGGCGTTGGTGGACGTCCTCGAACTGAACGGCTTGTCCGACGGCGGCATCACCCGCAGCGGGCTTGAGAAGCTGCGTGCGCTGATGCTCAAGGCCGGGCACATGGACAATCTGAATCTCGACGGGATGCGACCCGATCGCATTCCGGTGTTCACCGGCGGTGTCGCGATCATGTGGGCGGTGTTCCAGGAACTGGGCCTGGAGCGCATGACTTTCTCCGAAGGCGCGCTGCGCCTGGGGGTGCTTTACGACCTCCTCGGGCGCTATCACCACCACGATCTGCGCGACGCCACGGTTTCGGCCTTCGTCGAGCGCTACGGCGTGGATCACGTCCATGCCCGTCAGGTGGCGGATACGGCGCGCGCCTTCCTGCTGCAACTCGACCCTTCCGCCGCGGAGGCGGAGAACATGGATCGACGCTTCCTCGAATGGTCGGCGATGCTCCATGAAGTCGGAGTTTCGGTTGCCCACTCGAGTTACCACAAGCACAGCGCCTACATCCTGGGCAACGCCGACATGCCGGGGTTTTCGCGCATGGATCAGGGGCGTCTGGCGCGCATGGTGCTGGCCCACCGGGGTAAGTTGTCGCGGGTCGGCGGGCTCGATCCGGAAAGTCAGGAGTGGCGCCTGATCCTCTGTTTGCGGCTGTCGGCGGTGGTGCATCGGGCTCGCGACGCGCGAGGCATTCCGCCGCTGCGCCTGAAACGCGAAGGACGCGGACATGTGGTGGTGGCCGATGGCGAATGGCTGCGCAACCTGCCTCTCACCGCCGCTGCGCTGGATGAAGAAGAGCGTCATTGGCAGGCCATCGGCCTGCCAATGAAGGTTCGTGTCGAACGTGCCGCACACCGCCCGGCCAGCCTCTGATCCGGCAGCCATGCCACCGGATGCCCGTCCGCTACCGGCAATCAGCGGCGACGGAGCAAGCGCAGATGGGACGATCGCCTTGTCGGGCGATTGGACCCTGCGGCTGCTGACTCCCGTGCTCGCGCACATCCGCGGGCGGCTGACGGCGGTGTCCGGCGACGCGGCCCTTGCCATCGCCTGGGATCTGTCCGGCGTGACCCGCCTCGACAGTTTCGGTGCACTGCTGCTGTGGCGCAGCTGGGGGCGGCGTTTCCCGCCGCAGATCGTGCTTCCTGCGCGCTTGGAATCGATCTTCACGCGGTTGGCGAGTCTCGGCGACGGGACGCTTCCGGTCGAACCGCCTTATCGCTTTCTCGATGCCACCGCCCATCTGGGCGGTCTGTTGTTCGGCTTGGTCCATCATCTGACCAACTTTGTGGCGCTGATCGGCCAACTGCTGCTCGATCTCCTTTACTTGCTGCGCAGCCGCGAGCATTGGCCGCTTCTCGAAATGTCGGCCAATTTCTATAAGGTCGGAGTCAAGGCCATGCCGGTGACGGCGCTGGTCGGCTTTCTGATCGGCGTCGTGATGTCCTACTTGTCTGCGTTGCAGTTGCGGGCCTTCGGGGCGGACGTGTTCATCGTCAACATCCTCGGTCTGGGCATCATCCGGGAGCTGGGGCCGGTGTTGGTGTCGGTGCTGGTGGCCGGGCGCTCGGGTTCGGCCATGACGGCCCAGCTCGGTGTGATGCGGGTCACGGAGGAAATCGACGCGCTCGCCACGATGGGCATCTCGCGCCATGTGCGCCTTGTGCTGCCCAAGGTGGTGGCTCTGACACTGGCGATGCCGCTGCTCACGCTGTGGGGTTCGGCGGTGGCGATTTTCGGGGGCATGGTGTCGGCCAATCTGCAGCTGGACATGAGCTACGACTATTTTCTCAATGCGCTGCCCAAAGCGGTGCCCTTGGCCAACGTCGTCATCGGGCTGGGTAAAGGCGCGGTGTTCGGTCTGCTGATTGCGCTGGTGGCCTGCCATTTCGGTTTGCGGGTCAAGCCCAACACCGAAAGCCTGTCGGCCAACACAACCGCCTCGGTGGTGACTTCGATCACCGTCGTGATCATTGTGGACGCGATATTCGCCATCGCCACCCGCTCCATCGGGCTGCCTTACAAATGAACGCGACGAGCCCGGTGGCGGGTGTCTTCCCGGTCGAACTGAAAGGCGTGTCCACCCGTTTCGGTCGTACCTGGGTCCATCGGAACATCGATCTGGCCGTTCCGGTCGGCGAGGTGGTGGCGCTGGTCGGAGGTTCGGGCAGCGGCAAGACGACCTTGCTGCGCCAGATGGTCGGCCTGCTGCAACCCGCCGCGGGCGAAGTGCGCCTTTTCGGCGAGCCGCTGTTTTCGGGCAGTCGTGCCGACCAACTGGCGCGCCGCCATCGCTTCGGCATGTTGTTTCAGCATGGTGCGCTGTTCTCTGCGCTCAACGTGTTTGCCAATGTCGCCTTTCCGCTGCGGGAATTCGGGGTGAGCGACGAGGCCATGTTGCGCGATCTGGTGCTGCTCAAGCTGGCGATGGCCGAACTGGAGCCGGACGTGGCCCTGCGCATGCCGGCGGAGCTTTCCGGCGGCATGATCAAGCGGGTCGCATTGGCACGGGCGCTGGCCCTGGAGCCCGAGTTGCTGATTCTCGACGAGCCGACCGCCGGTCTCGATCCGGACCTCAGCGCCGGTTTCGTGCGCCTGATCCGCGCGTTGCACAAGGCGCTGGGGCTGACGGTCATCCTCGTCACCCATGACCTCGACACGCTGGCGGCCTTGGCCACCCGCGTGGCCGTGCTTTCCGAAGGGCGTATACTCGCCTTCGGCCCTCTCGACGAGATCATGACGGTGCAGGATCCCTTCATAGAACGCTTTTTCCACAGCGAGCGCAGTCAGGTTGCGCTGGCGCGCGGGCGCGCCGAAAACTGATGGAAAGCCGCTCCCACGCCATCGTCGCGGGCCTCTTCGCGATCTTCCTGAGCGTCGGCCTGGTGCTCACCCTATGGTGGTTTTCGGATAAGCGCGAGCAGACCCGCGATGTGCTGCTGGTGAGTTCCGGCAGCGTCAACGGGCTCAATCTTCAAGCCGCCGTGCGCTATCGCGGCATCGTTGCCGGAAAAGTCGCGTCCATCGATCTCGACCCGGCCGATCCGCACAATCTGCTGGTCACCGCACGCATTCGCGCGGATCTGCCGATCACCCGGGCCACCCGGGCCAAGCTGGCTTCCCAGGGTGTGACCGGGCTGGCCTTCATTTCCCTGGACGACAGTGGAGACGATCCCGTGCCGCTGGCCGGCGAAGGCAACGGTCCGCCGCGGCTGCGGCTGGCGCCGGGCCTCGTCGATGAAGTCGCCGCTGCTTCGATGCAGACCCTCAAGCGCGTGGGGGAACTGGCCGAGCGCCTGACGGTACTTGCCGCGCCGGAAAACATTGCCCGCATCGAACGCACCCTCGCCAATCTCGAATCGTCGAGCCAGGGGCTCGACCGAACGCTGAAGGAGGCACCCCAGACGCTGGCCGCGGTGCGGCAACTCTTTGGCAAGGACAACCTCGCGCGCATCGGTCGATCCCTGGACAACCTGGAGCGCCTGAGCGGAGAGGCCGTTCCGCTGGCTCGCGAAGGGCGCAGCCTGATCGTCAAACTGCAAACGGTCAGCGACCGCATCGACAACCTCGCCGGCACAACCGGCGAAGGCCTCGCCACCAGTACGCTGCCGCGCCTGAATGTGTTGCTGCAGGAGCTCACCACCACCTCGCGGCAGCTCTCCGACCTGCTCGACGAGATCGACGACTCCCCGCAACTGTTGTTGCTCGGCCGGCGTAAGCCGCCTCCGGGGCCCGGCGAGTCCGGTTTCCGGGTGGGAGAGGGCAGCCGTTGAGCGGCGCCCGGACAGAAACCCGAACGGAACTCCACCCGATGGCGCGCACGCTTCTTTCCCGAATTCTTCCCGCGGCGATCTGTCTGTTTGGGCTCGGCGCCTGTGGCTCCGTGCCCAAGGCTGCGCCGGGCTACGCCGTGCATGATTTTGGCCCCTTATCCGAAGCCTCGGCGCGGCCGCTGGCTTTTTCGCTGCGTACTGCCGAAGTGGTGCCGGCTCCGTGGCTTGCATCCACTGGCATGCAGTACCGCTTGGCTTACGCTCAGCCGACACGGCGCTTGGTGTTCGTCGAAAACCGCTGGGCGGCCCAGCCGGGGCAATTGGTCGAACTGGCCATCAAGCGCGGGATGAAGGCCGGCGATTCCGCGCTGGCGACAACGGGCTGCAGGCTGCGTGTCGATCTCGACGAGTTCGTCCAGGTTTTCGATTCGGAAGGGGTCAGCCGCGGTGTCGTCGAAGCCCGCGCCTTCCTGCTGGCACCGCGCAGCGACCAGCTCATCGCAACGCGCAGCTTCAGCGCGACCCACCCGGCGCCGTCGCCCAATGCGGTGGGAGGCGTGGTGGCGCTGCGCGAGGGTGTCGAACAGCTTGAACGCGAGCTTTTCGGTTGGCTCGATGCCTTGGCCGCGGAACGTGCGGCGCGTCCGTCCGACAGCCTGCGCAGCCGCTGTGGCGCCTGATTTTTCCGCGACCGGCAGGGACTTGCCGGCACTTTCACAAACGAGGAGACAAAACCCATGAACGCAGTTGTCGATACGCACACCGAACCCATGTTGCTGCGCCAGGATGCCGATGGCGTCGCCACCGTGACGCTCAACCGGCCGGGCCAGTTCAACGCCCTGTCGCAAGCCATGCTTGAAGCCTTGCTCGCCGAGCTCGAAGGCATCGCCGCCGACAAATCGGTGCGCGTCGTGGTGCTTGCCGGTGCGGGCAAGGCCTTTTGCGCCGGTCACGATCTGAAGGAGATGCGCGGCAACCATACCAAGGCCTTCCAGCAGGCGTTGTTCCGCCTGTGCGGCAAGGTGATGATGCAGATCGTGAACATGCCCCAGCCGGTGATTGCCCGCATTCACGGCATCGCCACTGCCGCCGGTTGCCAACTGGTGTCGATGTGCGATCTGGCGGTGGCGTCCGAGGTGGCACGGTTTGCCGTGTCGGGCATCAATGTCGGTCTGTTCTGCGCCACGCCCAGCGTCGGCCTGTCCCGCAACATGGGGCGCAAACAGGCTTTCGAGATGCTGGTCACCGGCGATTTCATCGATGCTGCCGAGGCTCAGCGTCGCGGTCTGGTGAATCGCGTCGTTGCCCTCGACGCGCTGGACGACGAGGTGGCGAAGCTTGCCGCGTCGATCTGTGCCAAGTCGCCGGTGGCCGTCGCGATGGGCAAGCAGATGTTCTACTCCCAGCTTGAAATGGGCCTCGACGCCGCCTACCAGCAGGCCGCCGAAGTCATGGCCTGCAACATGATGTGCGACGACGCGGCCGAAGGCATCGACGCCTTCATGGCCAAGCGCAAGCCGGTCTGGACGGGTAAGTGACACCCCGCCGAGCGCCGTGCTGATCGACACCCACTGCCACCTGGACGCCGCCGAGTTCGACGGCGATCGGGCGGCGGTGCTGGCGGCGGCGCGGGCTGCCGGCGTCGGCGGCTTTCTGGTGCCGGCGGTGGGGGCGGCGGATTTCGAGGCCGTGGCAGCGTTGAGCGCCGCGCACCCGGATTGCCGTCACGCTTTCGGCATTCATCCGATGTACGTCCGGCAGGCGCATGAATCCGATCTCGAACTGCTGCACGCCAGGCTCGCCGAAGGGAGCGCCGTGGCGGTCGGCGAAATCGGGCTGGACGGTTATGTGGCAGACGGCGACCTGCCCCTGCAGACACGCTACTTCGAAGCCCAGCTCAAGCTCGCCCGGGAGTTCGGACTGCCGGTGGTGCTGCATGTCCGGCGCGCCCAGGACCAGATCCTCAAATATCTGCGCCGGATCGGCGTGCCGGGGGGCATCGCCCACGCGTTCAACGGCAGCCGCCAGCAGGCCGAGGCCTTTATCGGGCTGGGTTTCCGGCTCGGCTTTGGCGGCGCGATGACCTACATCGGTTCTCGCCGGATCCGCGAACTGGCGGCCAGCCTGCCGCTGTCGGCCATCGTTCTGGAAACCGACGCGCCAGACATCCCGCCGGCCTGGGGGGCGGGATGGCGCAACGATCCGGCCAATCTTGGCCGCTTCGCCGGCGTACTGGCGGAACTGCGCGGGATGCGCGTCGAAGAGGTGGTGGCCGCGACCGGCGCCAATGCGCAGGCGGCGATTCCCGGACTGGCGTCGCTCGGCGTGTCTAGGGCGCTGGGGCGGGCGGCGGGTTGATGGTCGTGTTGCTGTGGACGATGAGGTTGCCGATCTCGGCTTTCATTGCTGCGAGATCGCCGTCGAATTTTTCGCAATTCATCATCGACACCCCGAAAACATACGCATAGAGGAGCATGCTGCGGGTTGAGGCTTCGTTCATCGGCATGCCGCAGGCGAGGAACAGATCGCGGGCACAGCGCAGGCGGCAGGTGTCCACCTCCTCGACGGTCTGCGCCGCGGCCGGATCGCGTCTCGCCCATTCGCGCACGGCCAGTTCGATGAGTATGCCTTTGTTGTTCCGGTTGGCGCTGTAGATATCGATGACGTGGAAAATCTGCTCCGTTCCGCGCGTGGGGTCTGGCCGGGTCTGCTTGACGATGTCGCGGATGCGGCCATCCTTCCAGTTTTCGAGGATGCCGTTGAGGAGATCCTGACGGTCCTTGAAATGCCAGTAGAAACTGCCTTTGGTGACGTTCAGGCGCCTCGCCAGGGTTTCGACCCTGACGCCGCTCACACCCTCGTCGGCAAGGGTGCCGAAAGCGGCCTGGATCCAGGCGGAACGGTCAAGTTGAGCGCGGGGTGGCTTTTCCATACGGTGTAGTATTGACGCTGGTGTCTCCATACGCTACCGTATTGAAAGTGACAAAGCAAGGCTGGCTGTGAGAAGCTGGCGACTGCATCGCCATATTCGTTTCGGCTGTGTGTCGTGCGTATGGCTTGTCAAAAAAAGGGGTTTGCAGGCAGATAAGGCGAGGCATCAACGCTTTGCCGCAAACCGTTAAGATGGTGGAGAACCTTTTTAGTAAAGGAGCGCAGCATTGAAGATTCTGGTTCCAGTTAAACGCGTGGTTGACTACAACGTCAAGGTACGTGTCAAGAGTGACGGTTCCGGCGTGGATCTCGCCAACGTCAAGATGTCTATGAATCCGTTCGACGAAATCGCCATCGAAGAGGCCGTGCGTCTCAAGGAAGCCGGCGTGGCCACCGAGGTGGTGGCAGTGTCCTGCGGCGTGGGTGCTTGCCAGGAAACCCTGCGCACCGCGATGGCAATCGGCGCCGACCGCGGCATCCTCGTCGAAACCGACGTGGATCTGCAGCCGCTGGCGGTGGCCAAGCTGCTCAAGGCGCTGTGCGATAAGGAGCAGCCGCAGGTTGTGATTTGCGGCAAGCAAGCCATCGACGACGACGCCAACCAGACCGGCCAGATGCTTTCCGCACTGATGGGCTGGCCGCAGGCCACGTTTGCTTCCAAGGTCGCGGTGGGCAGCGGCAAGGCGACCGTCACCCGCGAAATCGATGGCGGCCTCGAGACCCTCGAGATCGCTCTTCCGGCCGTGGTCACCACCGACCTTCGGCTCAACGAGCCGCGTTATGCAACGTTGCCGAACATCATGAAGGCCAAGAAGAAGCCGCTTGAAACCATCAAGCCGGCCGATCTGGGCGTCGATGTGGCGCCGCGCCTGACAACCGTCAAGGTTGTCGAGCCGGCCAAGCGCAGTGCCGGTGTCATCGTGGCTGACGTTGCTCAGCTGGTTGAAAAACTCAAGAACGAAGCGAAGGTGCTGTGATGACGATCCTGGTTGTTGCCGAGCACGACAATGCGTC
>CALMXT010000280.1 GCA_937871125.1 uncultured Zoogloea sp.
TTCTTCAGCACCACGAAATGATTGAGGTTCCAGTGCAGGATGCACGGCGTGCGCAACTGGGCCAGATCTTCCAGATCGAGGCGCAACGGCCGGCTGGCAAGGCCCAGGGCGTTGGCGATGCCGATCAGCTGGCCAAGGGTCGCGCCATGCTGGGAGATGGAAAACTCCCGGCGCAACTGGGCCAGATCGGTGCGCCGGCCGTGAAAGCCGGCCACCATCCCGAGACAGGCCAGGCCGCATTCGGTGGCTTCGGTCTGGAGGATGACAGGCAGCGTGCGGCCGAAGACGCCGGACAGACTGAAAATCGGAGACATGGGCTCTACAGTTTTCCGGTGATGGTCAGAAGCGGTTCGAGCACCCATTCGTAGAGCTTGCGCCGCTCCTGCATGATGTCGGCCTGAAGCTGCATACCGACCTGCAGCGGGCGGGCTTCGCCGTAGGCCATGATGGTCTGGGCGTCGAGGTCGGCGGTGATGCGGTAGAGCGGCTCGGCCGCCGTGCTGTCGGCACCGGCCAGCCCCAGCGCGGAGAGCTCCTGGCCAGACAGCGCAACCCGCGCCACCTGGGTCACCCGCCCCGGCAGATGACCGAATTTCTGGTAGGGATAGGGATCGAGGCGGAACATCACCCGATCGCCCTCGCGCACAAAGCCCACCGCCTTGCTCGGCGCGAACAGGTCGGCCTGCAGACGTCCGCCGGGCGGCACGATGGACACCACCGGACGGCTGGGGTCCACGTTGTGGCCGACCTCGGCCGTCACCGCGGTGGCCACACCGTCCCGCGGCGCGACGATCAGCACCTGACGGCGCAGTTCGCTCTCGGTGAGTTCCTGGTCGGTGCTCGAAATGCTGCGGCGCAATTCGGAAATCTGCTTGGACTGTTCGAGGGGCAGGCGGTCGAGTTCGCCGCGCAGCAGGGTGACTTCGCGCTGCACGTTGAGGCGGTCGCGTTCCAGCGCCTGCAGGCGCGAGCGCTGGTCGATCAGGTCGGCCTCGCGCAACTGCACCTGTTCGCCGGCGATGTAGTCCTTCTCCAGCAAGCCGCGATAGCGCCGCAGGGTGTCCTCGGCCAGCGCCACCCGGCTTTTCTGGCCGTCGATGGACTGGCCGATCAGTTTCAGCTCGGCCTCGAAAGCGCTTTGCTTGCGCATCAGGTTGGCGCGCTGTTCAAGCTGCAGGGATTCGGTCTTGCCCAGTTCGGCCCGCAGGCTGTTGCGGCGGGTCGTCACCTGTTCGCTGATCCCGGCCAGGCCGGTCGACGCCGCGTCGCTCTTCTTCTCCAGCGACAGCACATACAGCACGTCGCCCTGACGCACCGCCTGCCCTTCCTTCACGCGCTTTTCGACCACCACCCCGGCCTGCTGGGAATACACCTTCGACCAGCCGCCGGCTGGCAAGAGCTGGCCGGCCACCGTGGTGCGCTTGGTGTAACTGCCGAAGGCGAAAAAGGCGATCAGGGCGGCGCCGGCCAGGGCCGCGATCAAGGTAAACACCGCAAACGACACCGGCTGGGCAAGCACCACCGGCCCGAGCCAGTTGGTGCGTTGTGCATCGAGCGCCTCGGTGCGGAACAGGGAGTCGTCTTTCACAGGAGATATCGCCTACGGGCAACGGCAAGGTGCCGCGACGCCCTATCCTCCCGGATGGAAGGCTGGCGCCACAGGGCATAGAACACGATCTTCGACATAGAAAAGGCAATGGGCCACCTCGCCGGAGGTGACCCATCCGAACCGGCCGTTACCAGACGGAAACGGTCGGCTCAGTGTGCCGCTAGCGCAGCCTCAGCAGGTGCGAACCGGCTGATAGCACGGGCTGGGCGCCGGCTGGCAGGTGGTCGGGGCCGGCTGACAGGGCGTGGGCGCCGGTTGGGAGCAGGTCGGCTTCTGGTAGCTGAAGCAGTTGAACAGGCCGGAGAACCAGCTGGTGAGGCCGCCGAACAGGCAGAAGGTGCCGCCGGAAACGTTGTCGATTTCCTGGGAGGAGAGTTCGCGGATAGCCATTTGAAACCTCGCTTGAATAAAGGAATGATTGATTGGTTAATTATCGTGTCGCCGAAATACCCATAACGGGTAATTCGTCGACACCCTCAATCTATTCCCCACTCGTCCGCCCGGCCGTGACTTAATTGCCCCCTCGTGAAACCATTTCACCAAATTTACTTTATTTGAAGAATTAACTTCTGAATTTGGTGATTTTAGGGACTGATCGATGCCAACAAGGCGTCAGATCGATTTTTTCCCTACATGGTTGGCGATGCGCACGAAGTCGTCCACCGACAAGCGCTCGCCGCGCAGACCGGGGTCGATGCCGACCGCCACGAAATCCGCCTCGTCGAGATAATCCCGCAAGGTGTTGCGCAGCGTCTTGCGGCGCTGCCCGAAGGCGGCGGTGACGATCTTGCCGAGCAGCGCGTAATCGTCGGCCGTGCATTCGGCGACCGGCCGCGGCACCATCCGCACGATGCTCGACATCACCTTGGGCGCCGGACGGAAGGCGCCGGGCGGCACGTCGAACATGCGCCGCATGTTGAAGCGGTACTGGAGCATCACCGACAGGCGGCCATACTCCTCGGTGCCGGGCTCGCCCACCATGCGCATCACGACCTCTTTTTGCAGCATGAAGGTCATGTCCTTCACCTTGTCGGCGTAGTCGGCGAGGTGAAACAGGATGGGCGTCGAGATGTTGTAGGGCAGGTTGCCCACCACCCGCAGCGGCGCACCGTCGGCCACCAGACTGCCGAAGTCGAACTTCAGCGCGTCGCCTTCGTGGATGGTCAGCTGGTCCGGCGAGTGGGCTTCCTTGAGACGGGCGATCAGGTCGCGGTCGATCTCGACCACGTGCAGGTGGTCGAGACGTTCCATCAGCGGTTCGGTCATCGCCCCCAGGCCGGGGCCGATTTCGACCATGCGGTCGCCGGCCGCCGGGCGGATCGCTTCGATGATCTTGTAGATGATGTTCTTGTCGGACAGGAAGTTCTGCCCGAAGCGCTTGCGCGCCTGGTGTTGTTCGGTCATCCGTGCTTGCGCTCCCAGGCGGCAATCGCCTCGCGAATCCGTGCGATCGCGGCAAACCCAACCTTCTCGCCTTCCAGGATCGCCTCGTGGCGCTGCTGGAAATTGGTGGCCGGCAGGCCGCGCAGTTCGGGGCGGATCACCACGTCGGCAGCGGTGAGTTCGCCTTTGCCGAGGGCGCCGCCCATGATGGAAATGGTGTCGAGAAGCACATCGACGCTGCCCTGATTCTTTTTGCCGCTGGGGCGCCCCGAGATGTCCACGGCGATGACCAGATCGGCGCCGAGACTGCGCGCCTCCCGCGCGGGAATCGGCGCGACCAGGCCACCGTCCACGTATTCGCGCCCGCCGATGGCCACCGGCGGAAAAACGCCGGGGATGGCCGACGAGGCGCGCACCGCGATGCCGGTGTTGCCGCGCTGAAAGACGATCGGCTCACCGCTTTGCAGATCGGTGGCAACCGCGGCAAAACGGCGCTTGAGGCCTTCGATGGGCCGGTTGCCGACATGGGTGTTGATGAAACGCTCCAGCGCCTCGCCCTTGATCAGCCCCCGGTCGAAGAAGCTCCAGTCGGTGACCGACGCTTCGTCGAGCTGGATCGCCAGTTTCTGCAACTCGAAAGGCCCGTGTCCGGCGGCATACAGCGCACCGACCACCGAGCCGGCACTGGTGCCGACGACGAAATCCGGAACAATCCCGCTGGTTTCGAGCGCCTTGATCACCCCGATGTGGGCAAAGCCGCGGGCCGCGCCGCCGCCAAGGGCCAGCGCGATCTTCGGCTTGCGGGGCGCGGCCCCGTCGTGCCTTTGCGGCTGCATGCCGCATGCGGCCAGGCCCAGCGCGGAGACCCCGCCGAGCAGCAGACGCCGTCGTGTGTTCATGGTTTTGTCTGTCCTTTGGCCATTGCAATGGCCAGTTCGACCGCGGCGAACAGGCTGCCCGGATCGGCACGGCCGCTGCCGGCCAGGTCGAGGGCGGTGCCGTGGTCCACCGAGGTGCGGATGATCGGCAGCCCGAGGGTGACGTTCACGCCGCCGCCAAAGCTGGCGTGCTTGAGCACCGGCAGGCCCTGGTCGTGGAACATCGCCAGCACCGCGTCGCCCTGCTCCAGCGAATGGGGCACGAAAAGGGTGTCGGCGGGCAGCGGACCGATGAGCTGCATGCCCTCGGCGCGAAGCTGCTCCAGCACCGGCGTGATGACTTCGATCTCTTCCATGCCCATGTGGCCGCCCTCCCCCGCGTGGGGATTGAGGCCGGCGACGAGGATCCGCGGCGAGGCAAGGCCGAAACGCGTGCGCAGATCGGCGTGGAGGATCCGCAGGGTATCGACGAGCAGCGGGCGGGTGATCGCGGCAGAGACATCCTTGAGCGGCAGATGGGTGGTGGCGAGGGCCACGCGCATGCCGCCGCCGACCAGCATCATCACTACGCGCGGGGTGCCGGTGGCTTCGGCCAGATATTCGGTGTGGCCGGAGAAAGGCATGCCGGCGTCGCAGATGATGCCCTTGTGCACCGGCGCGGTCACCATGCCGGCGAATTCGCCCGAACTGCAGCCGACGATGGCCCGGTCGAGCACGTCGAGCACGTAGCGGGCATTGGCCACGTCGAGGCGGCCGGGGGCGGCCTTTGCGGCCAGGGGAACGTGGAGCACTTCGAGCGCACCGGCGCGGGGTTTGCCGCCGGGGGTGTAGTCGATGATGTCCAGCACCGGCTCGACCGCATGGATGCGCGCCGCGATCATCGCGCGATCGCCGAGCACGACCAGCCGTGCCGGCCATTCGCGCCGCGGCAGCGCCGCACACAGATCGGGACCGATACCGGCCGGTTCACCGCTGGTGATGGCGAGGGTGGGAAGAGACATTGGAGGGAGAACCAGAAGTGAAGAAGGGGGAGCGTGTCGGGCCGGGAGGCGCCGACGACGGGCGGGACCGGTTGCCGGCGCCGGCAGAGACGGTGTGGCGCGAGACAAGCTTGCGCCACACCGGGAGGATCAGCGATCTTCCAGGCGGTATTCCACGTAGGCCCGGTCGCGAAGCTGGCGGAGCCAGTCCTGGAAAGCTTCGTCGGACTTGCGTTCGCGCAGGGCATTGCGGGCGGC
>CALMXT010000281.1 GCA_937871125.1 uncultured Zoogloea sp.
TGGTGGCGCGCATCCGCCGCCAGTTGCGCCACATTCCACCGGGCGCCTGGCCGGATTTCGAAACCCTGGCCCGGCAGCTGCATTTCTCGGCGTCCACCCTGCGCCGTCACCTGATCGACGAAGGCCAGTCCTACCAGTCGATCAAGGACGCCTTGCGTCTCGATCTGGCGATCAGCCAGTTGTGCCACTCGGACAAGTCGGTGGAGGGGATTGCCCTCGACCTGGGTTTTGCCGAAGCCAGCGCCTTTCACCGCGCCTTCAAGAAATGGACCGGCACACGGCCGGGCGAATACCGCCGCGCCCTGGCCGGGCAGTGAGCGGGCACGGGCCGGACCGGGGAGGTCGCCATGCATGCCGCAACGCCGCGAACCCACTTTCGCCTGCCGCTGCACATCCACATTTCGACGCTGTTCTTTCTGCTGGTGCTCGCGGCCGGCGGCAGCATCGCCTGGGTGTCGTATGCGCGCAGTGTGACCATGCTGGAGCGGGCGGCCGAGGATCTGGTCGAGCGGATCTCCGCCCAGACCCTCAGCGAGACCGAGCGCTTGCTGCAGCCGGTGGCGGCCGCGGTGCAGCTGGCGGCGCTGCAGCATCTGGTCGAGGCCACGACCTTCGAGCGGCGGCGCGACAGCCTGCCTTTTTTGCGTCGGGTGCTGGCCAGTTCCGAAGCGGCCTCGTCGATCTACGCCGGCTACGCCAACGGGGATTTCTTCCTGCTCTTCCGTATCGTCGACGACGAAGCGCGGCGGGCCATCGATGCGCCGCCCGGCGCGGCCTGGATGGTGCAAAGCATTGAAGGCGGCAAGGCCCGCTTCATTCATCTCGACACCGATTTGCATGTGCTGCGCGACGATCCTCGCCCGGATTTTGCCGCCAGCTACGATCCGCGCCGGCGGACGTGGTTTCGCGAGGCGGTTGCCGCCGATGTCCCGATCTACACCGCGCCCTATGTGTTTGCCACGACCGGCAAGACCGGCATCACCGTCGCGCGGCGCAGCGAGGACGGTCGGGCCGTGGTGGGGGCGGACATCCGCCTCGCGTCCCTCGGGCACACGCTGGAGCGCCAGCGCATCACGCCGGGGTCGCAATTGGTGCTGCTCGACGCGGCCCATCGGGTGGTGGCTTCCAGCGAGCCCGGCTGGCTGCGGCCTGCGCCGCAGGAGGGCTCGCCGCAGCAGATGTCGGTGGCGGAAATGGGCGGTGCGCTGGCCGAACTGGCCCGGCGTTTCGCGGTGCCGGTCGGGGCGGTCCAGGAGGCTGCGCCGCTGGCCGCGTTTTCGGTCGATGGCCGCGACTGGCACGGTGCGGTGATGCCGCTCAGGATCAGCGGCGGGCCGCTGGCCCTGCTGGGGGTGGCGGTGCCGGACGACGAACTGCTGACCGATGCGGCCAGCCTGCGCAGCAGCGCGCTGCTGGCCACCCTGCTGGTGATGCTCGGGGCGCTGCCGCTCACGTATTGGGCGGCCCGGCTGGTGTCGCGGCCGATTCGCGAACTGGCCGACGAGGCGGCGGCGATCCGCGGTTTCGATTTCGCCGCCGACGTGGCGACGCGCTCGGTGGTGCGCGAGGTGGACGATCTTGCCAACGATCTGGCCTCGATGAAGAGCGCGATCCGCCACTTCCTCGACATTTCGGCCACGATGGCCGAGGAGTCCGACTTCGAACGCCTGTTGCCGCGGCTGGTGGACGAGACGGTGGCCGTCACCGGTGCGCGGGCGGGCCTGCTCTACCTGCGCGCGGATGGCGACGACGCGCTGGCCCCGGCATCCCTGCGGCGGGCCGGCACCGGCAGTCTGGCCATCGACCTGGCGCCGCCGGGCGTCGATATGGCGGCACTGGTGCCGGAAGGCGGCCGCTCCGGCGTCGGCGAGCTGCACGGCGGCCACGGGAGCGGACGCAGTTGCACCGCGCTGTTCTCGGCTTTGGAGGTCACGACGATGGCCTATCTGGCGGTGCCGCTGCTCGATCGCGAGCATGTGCGGGTCGGCTTGCTGGTGCTGTGGTTCGAGGGCACGCCCCGGCCCGATCTGATCCATTTCGTCGAAGCGCTGTCGGGTTCGGCGGCCTTGTCGGTGGAGACGCGGGGCTTGATCCGCGCCCAGAAACGGCTCTTCCAGGCTTTCATCCAGCTTCTTGCCGACGCCATCGACGCCAAGAGCCCCTACACCGGCGGGCATTGCGCGCGGGTCCCGGTGCTCACCAAGATGCTGGCCCGCGCCGCCTGCGAGGCGACCGACGGGCCGTTCCGCGATTTCCGCCTCGGCGACGACGATTGGGAGGCGGTGCATGTGGCCGCCTGGCTCCACGATTGCGGCAAGGTCGCCACGCCCGAGTACGTGGTCGACAAGGCCACCAAGCTCGAAACCCTGTACGACCGCATCCACGAAATCCGGATGCGTTTCGAAGTGCTCAAGCGGGATGCCGAAATCGCCTGCTGGAAGGCTATCGCCGACGGCGCCGATGCCGCGACCGAACAGGCCCGGCTGGAGGCGGCGCGGGCGACCTTGGACGAGGAATTCGCGTTTGTGGCGGCCTGCAACGAAGGCGGCGAGACGATGGCGCCGGAGCACGTCGCGCGGTTGCGCCGGATCGCCGAGCGGCGCTGGCTGCGTACCCTCGACGACCGCCTCGGGCTGTCGGCGGATGAGCGTCGGCGGCGCGGCCCCGGCGCGGCGCTGCCGGTCAGCGAGGCGCTGCTCGCCGACAAGCCCGAGCACCGCATCCCGCGCGGGCCGGACGACATCATCGCGCCCGACAACCCGTGGGGCTTCCGCCTGAAAGTGCCGGAACTGCTCTACAACCGGGGCGAGCTCGCCAACCTGTCGATTGCCCGCGGCACCCTCACCGACGAGGATCGCTACAAGATCAACGAGCACATCGTGCAGACCATCCGCATGCTCGGCGAACTGCCTTTTCCGCGCCACCTCAAGGCCGTGCCGGAGATCGCCGGCGGCCATCACGAGCAGATGGACGGCAGTGGCTATCCCCGCGGCCTGACCCGCGACGAGATGAGTCCGGTGGCGCGGATGATGGCGATCGCCGACATCTTCGAAGCCCTCACCGCCGCCGACCGGCCCTACAAAAAGGGCAAGAAGCTCTCCGAGGCGGTGGCGATCATGGCCCGCATGCGCGATGAAAACCACATCGATCCGGACCTGTTCGCCCTGTTCCTGCGGTCCGGCGTCCATCGCCAGTACGCCGAGCGCTACATGGCGCCGGACTGCGTGGATGAGGTGGACGTGGAGAAGCTGCTGGCGCAATGAAAAACGGGCAGCGCTCCCGAGGGAGGCGCTGCCCGTTTGGCAGGGGGTCGAAAGCCGGCGGACTCAGCCGCCCAGGTTGGCGGCCGCGAGGGCGGCGAGCCAGCCGCTGGCGACAACGCCGGCCGGTACGAGCAGCCGCGCAAGGCGCGGGAAGGGGTAGCTCTCGACGTGGCGGTAGAACAGCGCGCCGCCGGCGATGCTGATGCCCACCGCGACCAGCATGCCAAGGCCGTTGATGACCGGATTGACCGGGAAGAAGCCGGTGACCACCGCATTGACCAGCAGGCACAGCGGGAAGTGCACCAGAAAAACCGAATACGAGATGCGCGACAGGCGGCTCAACGCGGCCGGCACCGGAAGGGTGTGCAGGAAGCCGTAGCGGCTGGCCAGCCCGAGGAACAGCATGGTGCTTGTGGCCACCGCGATGCGACCGCGGAAATCCACTGCCAGCGCGGCGACCGCGACCAGCGTCAGGAGCCCGATCCACAGACCGGCGCGAGGCTGGCGAGAGGCCCAGGCGACCAGGATGCCAAGCCCGAAGGCGCCGAAGAAGTAGAGGGCGGTTTCGTCCCACAGGCTGTTCCGGTTGAAGCCGAACAGGGAAGCCAGGGTCAAGCCGACGATCAGCGTCGGTGCGAGGAGCCGCAAGGCGGGCACGCGGCCGCTCAGCCGGGAAGGCAGCCAAAGCAGCAGGATCGCCAGCGCGAACAGCTGGAAGTCGATGGCCACGTACCAGACGCCGGCCGACAGGGCGTCCTGGTCGAGGAGGTCGTGGAGCAGCAGCACATGGGCCAGCAACTGGCCAAGGCCGGGTGCCTCGGAAATCGAGCGGTGATCCATCCACATGCCGGCGATGGCCGAGCAGGCGATGGCCAGCAGCAGGGCGGCCGAGTAGGGCACGACGAGACGGGTGTAGCGCTGCAGCAGCAGATTCAGCGGGGCGGCGATGGAGGCGCTGCCGAAGGGGCCGAACTTGCTCGCGAACAGAAAGCCGGATACCACGAGGAAGATCTGCACGGCCATCCGCGCGTATTCGTCGAGAAATTCGATCGTGGCGGGCATCAGCGGCCGGACGACGTCGGCCATCGGGCCGTAGAACGCCAGGTGATGTAGAACGATCAGCACACAGGCGAGCGCCTTGAGTGCGTCCACGGCGGGTAGTCTTGAAGCTTCACGGCGCATGATTGTCGCGCGTCCTCCGAAGGCAGGAATCGGTGCTCGACGGGGGCCGGCCGACGTGGCCGAGTGCCATAATGGCATATTGGTGCACTGCAGCAGTCGAGCTAAAGCCGGTAATTATACGTGTCGAAACCCGGATGTGAAGGAATTTTGCCGGGAATAGGTAATTGCCGACCGTTGGTGCGCAGCGATAAATGTAGTATCTGTAGCTTTCAGCGCCGGCCGGGTCGTGGCTTGGCGGGTATTTCGACTTGCTTCGAGAGCGTGCTCACTGTTCTGAGTGGTAGCCAATGAAAGTCGCCGATCTTGCCCAGGGCAAGGACAATAATTTCAATCTGATCCGAATTCTCGCGGCTTATGCCGTGCTGATCCACCATGCTTTTCCGTTGGCGTTGGGACCGAAGGTGGTGGTGCCGCTCGAAGGCAGCGTGGGGATATCCGCCGGCGCGGTCGCCGTCGATGTGTTCTTCATTACCAGCGGCTTCCTGGTGACCGCGAGCCTGCTGGCACGCCAGAGTACCGTGGAGTTCGTGTGGGCTCGGGTGTTGCGGGTATTTCCGGCGCTCTTCGTCATGTTGGTGCTGACGGTGTTCGGGCTCGGCCTGTTTTTTGGTTCATCGCGCTTTTCCGGGGAAGGCGGCCTTGATCTTCAGGAAGAAATAGG
>CALMXT010000282.1 GCA_937871125.1 uncultured Zoogloea sp.
CTTCCGCCCCAACCCTTTCGCCGACACCCATGCCCCGCCCGTCCGCCGCCCTTTTCGCCCTGATCGCCGCAACCCTGTTTGCGGCGACCGGCGCGGCCTTCGCCCGTCAGGACCCGGCTCCGGTGCAGGCCGAAATCGGCCGCTTCCTCAATCTGCAAACCCGCAGCCTGCCGGGCGAAGTGAGCATCCAGGTCGGCGACTTCGCCGCCGACAACGCACTGCAGCCCTGCCTCCAGCTCGAAGCCTTTCTGCCCGCCGGCGTGAGAGCCTGGGGACGGGTGTCGGTCGGCGTGCGCTGCCTGGCGCCGACGCCGTGGTTGGCCTGGGTGCCCGCCGAAGTGCGGGTCAAAGGACGCTATCTCGTCACCACCGGCCCGCTCGCCTCCGGACAGATCGTCGCGCCGGGCGATGTCCGCCTGGAAAGCGGCGAACTCACCGCCCAGGCCGCCGATGTGCTCACCGACCCCGCCCAGGCCGTCGGTCAGGCCGCACGGATGCCCCTCGCCGCCAACCGCCCCGTGGCCGGCAGCAACCTGCGCCTGCCGCCGGCCGTCGTCCAGGGACAAGCGGTCAAGGTCATCTCCCGCGGACCCGGCTTTCAGGTTTCCAACGACGGCGTCGCCCTCAGCACCGCCGGCAACGGCCAGGGCGCCCAGGTCAGGCTGGCCACCGGACAGGTAGTACGCGGCATAGCCCGGAACGGCGGCGTTGTCGAAATCACGCTGCCGTAACATGCCGCCTTCCGGAAGTGCCCGATTGGGTTAAAGTTTCGATTTCTCGCGTCGTAAATCCCTCCGACATGTGGATGAAAGGGCTATGCCGTGAAAATCGAAAACTCAGTCAAGGCGACCGGAGGCCTCCCCTCCAGCGATGGACGCACCCGCGCCGCGAAGGACTCTCCCAAAGCCGAGAGCGCCAGCGGTAGCGGCAGCGAACGGGTCGAACTCTCGTCCCTCTCTGCCCGCCTTCAGCAGATGGAAGAAACCATCGGCAACACGCCGGTGGTCGATAGCGCCAAGGTCGATGAAATCAAGCAGGCGATGAGCGAAGGCCGCTTCAAGGTGGACACCGGAAAAGTGGCCGACGGCCTCATCGACAGCGTGCGTCAGATGTTATCGGCGCAAACCGGCCGGGCGTAGCAACACTGTGGCTGTCGATCCCGGCTTCCCAGCCCGCCTTGCCCAGCTCATCCAGGAAGAGCGTTTCGGGCTGCAAGGTTTCATCGCCCTGCTGAAACGGGAAGAAGCGCTGCTCGTCGCCAGCCAGATCGACGCCCTGGCGGCACTCGCCGAAGAAAAAACCGGCCTCTATCGCAACCTGCAGCGCCTTTCGGACGAACGCGTGGCGATGTTCGCGCGGCTCGGGGCCAAAGTCACCGACGAGAATGTCCGCATCGTCCTTGCCAAGGCGCCCGACGCATTGACGGCCTGGGAGGAAGTGGTTGCGCTGGCCGGCGAGGCCAAGGAACGCAACCGGGTCAATGGCCAACTGATCACCGAACGCCTGCAGAACAACCAGCAGGCGCTCAGCGTGCTGCTCGCCGCAGCCGAACACCCGCAAATCTACGGCCCCGACGGCCAATCCCGCCCGACCGCCGCCAGCCGGCATTTCGGTTCGTTCTGAACCCGGCCCCGCCAAGCGGGCGTTCTTCCTTCAGCGAATCTCTCGCCTTCCCAGCGCACCGTGGAAGGTTTCGCCACGCCCGCCGAGCCCGCCGCCCCGCTTCAAGGCTTTTGTGCTTCCTCCGCTTTTGGCGGCGGAGGCGGTGCCGCATCGGGGGGCAGGATCGAATCGGTCACGCCGGAAGCCCTCGGCGGCACGGTGACGACCGGCTCGGCCACCCGCGATTCGATCAGGATCGTGACCCGCCGGTTACGCGCCCGCCCCTCGGAGGTCGCGTTGTCGGCCACCGGGCGCTGGTCGCCATAGCCGGCGGCGGTAAGTCGCGCCGGCCGCACGCCGCTGTCGACGAACAAACGCACGACGCTGGACGCACGCACCGCCGACAGCTCCCAGTTCGACGGAAACATCGGTGTGGCAATCGGAGTCACGTCGGTGTGCCCTTCGACGGTGATCGGAAACTCGGCGTCGGCCACCACCTGCCCGACCGCCCGCAGCGCGCGCACCGCGTCGGCCCCAAGCTGGGCCTCGCCCGGCGCGAAAAGCACGCTGGCATTGATTTCGACGGTGATGCCGAAAGCCCCTTCGGTCACCCGCACCTGACCGTCCGCCACCAGCGGCGCCAGTACCTTACGGATTTCCTCGGCCATGTTCTTCACCCGCTCGGCCCTGGCCTTGCGCGCTTCGTCCGCCTCGGAAGGCGCCGGCGGAGTCGGGCGGATCGACGGAATCGGGCTGGCCGACATGCGCGGGTTGGCGCTCTGGACGCCGATATTGCGAAAGGCATTCACCACCGAATCGGACATGATCCGGTACTTGCCTTCGTTGATCGACGAGAGGGAATACATCACCACGAAAAAGGCGAACAACAAGGTAATGAAGTCGGCGTAGGAGACGAGCCAGCGTTCGTGGTTCTCGTGCTCGTCCTCGCTCCTTTTGCGTCGTCGCGCCACGGCGTCAGCTCGCGTAGCCCTTGAGGCGGCTTTCGATGATGCGCGGATTGTCGCCGTTGGCGATGCCGACCAAACCGTCGACCAGCATCTCGCGCATCGAGACGAGGGTTCCGATCACGCCCAGGAGTTTTTTCGAGATCGGCAGGAAGATCAGGTTGGCCGAACCGACGCCGTAGATCGTCGCGACGAAGGCGACCGCAATGCCGGAGCCGAGCTTGGACGGATCGGAGAGGTTTTCCATCACGTGGATCAGACCCATCACCGCCCCCAGAATGCCGATGGTCGGCGCATAGCCGCCGGCCGCCTCCCACACCTTGGCGCCCTGCTTCATCTGGCTTTCCCAGGTGTCGATTTCCACTTCGAGCACCTCCCGCAGGCGCTCCGGCTCGACGCCATCCACCAGCAACTGCAGGCCTTTCTGGATGAAGGAGTCTTCGATGGCCGGGATCTGGCTTTCCAACGCCAGCAAACCTTCCTTGCGAGCCACGTTGCTCCAACCCACCACCGCGGCGATCAGCGCCTCGTGATCCAGCGCAGGCGGCACGAATACCCAGCGCACCATCTGCATGCCGGTGCGAAAGACCTTGAGGGAGCTTTGCAGCATCACCGCACCGAGGGTGCCGCCGATGACGATCAGAAAGGCGGTCGGCTGGACCAGGGACGCGACGTGGCCGCCTTCGAGCACCTGCCCGACGAGGATCGCCGCCAGCGCGAGAGTCAGGCCGACAAGGCTGATGCTGTCCATGGACGCGCCCCGCTCCTGCGCTAGCCCGCCGCCGGACGACGGCCGCGGCGGCCTTCACCCTTGGGCTTGGGCGCCGTCTGGATGGCGCCGGAAATCCGCGAGCGGAGCCGCGCAATGGCTTGGCTATGGAGCTGGCACACGCGGGATTCGGAAACCCCGAGCACCTCGCCGATTTCCCGCAGATTCATATCCTGTTCGTAGTAAAGGCCCATCACTGTCTTCTCGCGCTCGGGCAGATCGTCGATGGCCTTGATCAGCACGTCGCGCATGTTGCTGTCGAGCAGCATGGCGAGCGGGTCGTTGCCTTCGAGGGTGATGTGACGTTCCAGATAGTCGTCGTCGCCATCGCCGCTGAAATCCTCGAAATACACCAGCTGGTAGCCGCGCGCCTCCTGCAGCATGTGCTGGTAGTCGGCCAGCGGCACGCCGAGGGAATCGGCCAGCTCGGCTTCGGTGGGGTGACGGCCGTTGCGCTGTTCGAGCAGATGCACCGCGGCCTCGATGCGTCGCATGTCCCGGCGCAGGCTGCGCGGCAACCAGTCGTTCTCCCGCAGACCGTCGAGCATCGAGCCGCGGATGCGCTGCACCGCGTAGGTCTCGAACTGGGCGCCAAGACCCTCCTCGTAGCGGTTGATGGCGTCGAGCAGGCCCATCATGCCGTTCTGGATGATGTCCTCCACCTGCACGCTGGCCGGCAGCTTGGCCATCAGGTGATAGGCGATGCGCTTGACCAGCGGCGCGTACTGGACGACGAGTTGCTCTTTATCGAGGGTGCCGGAAGCGGTGTACATCTTTGGTCAGCTTTCTGGTCTGGATTCGGGGTCGTGCGCCGCCTTATGCATCGCTTAACGGCAACGACAACCTTCTACGTGAGTTTGCGTGACACATTTTCACAAATACATTCCCACACTCAATTCGTCACTCCCGCCTGGGCCGACCAGGCCCGCAGGCGTCGGATGAAGGCCTGGGCACCTTCCGCCGGGTGACGGGCACCGAGCGGCGTGGTCATCGCGTCGGCCAGCGGATCGCGTTCCACCTCGCCGCGCCATACCAGCGGCAGGCCCACATGACGGAAGGTGAAATCGTTGAGGCTGGCGAACAGTGCGGTGGCGTCGGCCCGGTCGCGGGCGCCGCAGACCGCCACTTCGAGCGACCCGGCACCGGCTGCGGCCAGCCCCTTGATCCACTGGCAGGCGCCCCGCGCACCGACGCCGCTGGCCTCCACCACCAGCAGACGACGGCCGGCGGCGCGGGCAAAGGGCGTCAGGCTGCTGGCGTCGCCCGCGTTGAGCACGGCGAGCAAGTCGCAACGCCGCTGCAATTCGGCAATCGCCGCTTCCAGGCGGGCATGCTGCGCGTCGTCGAGCAGCGGCACCGCCAGAGCGGCCGCGGCGGCCGGCACGACCCACAGGCCGTCGGCCACTTCGCGCATGGCCTCGCTCACATCGAGCTTGCCCTGCAGCGTGCCGAGCAGGTCGCCGCCGTCCGGATAGCCGAAGGCCGCCAGCAGCGAGCCGCGCGCAGCGGCATGTTCATCGATGGCCACCACCCGGCGCGCACCTTCGGTGAGGGCGACAAGGGTCTGGACGGCCAGGGCGCGGGGCGAACGGCCGGAAGCAAACAGCGCCACGACAGCGGACGGGGTCCGGCGGAACAGGCGGCGCAGGCCGGCGGCTTGGTCGGAGGCATGGAGCATCTCAGAACCCTCCCCGTGCGCTGGCAAGATGGGCCTCGCCCGCCGCGGCCATCATGAGGCCGGCTTCGAGCGGCTCTAGCCGAAAGGGCGAATTGGCCGGCAGTTCGCGCAGCGCCTGATCGAGCAAGGCGGCACGGTCGGGCAGGTGGAGGTCTTCCGGCACCCGCTGGCCGTTGGCGACGTAATACACATCGACCCGATGGCGGACGGCCACGTCGAGCACCGGCGCGAGGGACATGGCTTCGTCCATCTTGGTGAGGATGACGCCGGTCAGATCGTCGCCGGCATAGGCGCGGATCACGTCGTCGAGGGTATCGCCGCGGCTGGTGGCATTGAGCAGCAGGAGGCGCGACACCTTGCCGGCGCCGGTCAGCATGGAAGCCTGCTCGGCGACCATCTTGTCGCGCTGGCTCATGCCCATCGTGTCGATCAGCACCATATGCTTGTCGCGCAGGCTGGCCAGGGTTTCGCGCAGGTCGGTGGCGTCGCGCACCACATAGACCGGCACGCCGAGAATGCGGCCGTAGATGCGCAGTTGCTCGTGGGCGCCGATCCGGTAACTGTCGGTGGTGATCAGGGCCAGTTTGTCGGCGCCGTGGCGAACCACACAACGGGCGGCGAGCTTGGCGGTGGTGGTGGTCTTGCCGACGCCGGTGGGGCCGACCAGGGCGAACACGCCGCCGCGGTCGATGATGTCGGCGTCGCAGTTCATCGCCCGGAAGCGCCGGGCCAGCGCCGCGTGGAGCAGCCGATGGGCCTCCTCCGGGGCTTCGTCCTCGGGCACCTCGTCGGCCAGCTCGCGGGCCAGACTGGCGGAAAAGCCGGCTTCCAGCAGATCGCCGATCAGGCGGGCGCGGCCCGGTGCGCTGCGGCTCATCTCGCCCCAGGCAAAGCCGGCCAGCTGGCGCTCGATCATGCTGCGGATGGCGGCCAGCTCGTTGGCCATCTGGGAATTGGCGGATTCGAGCGCGCGGATCCGCGCCTCCTCCTCGATGCCGGGCGGACGCTGGCGCGGCGCCGCTTCGGCCGGCCGGGCCGACTCGTTGCGCAACAGAGAGCGGACCGGCTGGGCGGCCGCCGGGAGCGGAGTCTGCGGCGCGGCCGGCGGGCGACGCACCTGGGCCGATGCGGCATGGAAAACGTCGCGGCTGAGTTCGACCCGCGGCGGGTTGAAGGGCTGCATTTCCGGCGCGCGGGCGGCCGGCGCCGGGCGCGGCGCAGCCGGCGCGGCGGGCTGGACGGGCGGTGCGGCCGGACGGGCGGCGGCGCGGGACAGGCTGACGCGGAAATCGTCGTCGAAGAAGTCTTCCGCCGGCCGGGCCGGCGGCACCGGAGCCTGGGCCGGAGCGGCAACGGCGGGCGCGGCAGCGGCCGCCGCAGCCTGACTGCGGGCGCGCTGCAGGCTCGCCACATCGCCGGCCGGCAGGGCAAGGATTTCGACGCCGCCGTTGGCCGCGCGATTGGAAAGCACAACCGCGTCCGGCCCGAGGTCGTCCTTCAACAGACGAAGAGCCTCGCGGGCGGTTTTGGCAAAGTAGCGCTTGACGTTCATGCTGCTGTCTCCGGGGTACGAAGGCTTTCACGGGATCGGCGTGGGCACTTCGGTACGCTGGATTATCCCCAGCCACCGGATTTTCGATGGCCGGGAAAAGACAGGTTTTAGGGTGCTATTCCCGCGCCGGAGGGCCCGCCGCGGTCGGACGGGGGTCGGCTCAGGAGGCTGCCGAGATCATCGCCGCAACCCGGATCAGGCGGGTTTCGGGCACCTCGGAGTTGGCCACCACCTTGAGGCTGGGCACGCTGCGGCGCAGGAAGCGCGACAGCAGCCAGCGCAGCGGCGCCGGCACCAGCAGCACCGGCGGCAGGCCGGTGTCTTCCATGCGCTGGGCGGCGGCGGCGGTTTCGCGCAGCAGGGTTTCGGCGAGGCCCGGCTCGATGGCGCCGCCGTCCGGCCCGCCCCCCGCCATCGCCTGCATGAGAACCCGTTCGAGGCCCGGATCGAGGGCCATGACCTGCACTTCCCCACTGCCGGGGAAGAGCCCCTGGACGATGGCCCGACCGAGCGCCTGACGGATGCGCGAGGTGAGCTCCAGCGGGTCCTGCACCCGCGGCGCAAACTCCGCCAGCACTTCGACGATGGTGCGCATGTCGCGGATATTGACCCCTTCGTCGAGGAGGTTCTGGAGCACCCGCTGCACGCTCGCCAGCGGCAGCAGCTTGGGCACCAGGTCTTCGACCAGCTTGGGGTTGTCCTGGGCGATGTGATCCAGCAGCGCCTGGGTTTCGGTGCGGCCGAGCAATTCGGGCGCGTGGCTGAGGATCAGGTGGTTCAGGTGGGTCGCCACCACGGTGCTGGCGTCCACCACGGTGTAACCGAGGGCGTGGGCCTGCTCGCGCTGACTGGCGTCGATCCACACCGCCGGCAGGCCGAAGGCCGGATCGGTGGTTTCGCGGCCGGCCAGCGGGCCGGACACACGGCCCGGATTGATCGCCATGAACTGGCCCGGAAAGGCGCTGCCGGTGCCGATCTCGACGCCCTTGAGGACGATCCGGTAGGCATTCGGCTTGAGTTCCAGGTTGTCGCGGATATGCACCGGCGCCGCAAGAAAGCCGATGTCGCGGGCAAATTTCTTGCGCAGGCCGCGGATGCGCTTGAGCAGCTCGCCGTCCTGGCCCTTGTCCACCATCGGAATCAGGCGGTAGCCCACTTCGAGGCCCAGCACATCCACCGGCGTCACGTCGGACCAGCTGGCTTCCACGCTCTCGGTCGGCGCCGCCGGCGCCGCCACAGGCGCGGCCTCCTCGCCGCCCGCCGGCAGTTCGCGCAGCCCGCCCCGCCACGCGAGAAAGCCCAGCCCGCTGGCCAGCAGCAGAAACACGAAGTTCGGCATACCGGGAATCAAACCGAGGATGCCGAGGATGGCCGCGGTGAGCACCAGCACCTGCGGGTTGGAAAAAACCTGCCCGACGATCTGCGAACCCATGTCGCCGTCGTCGCCGACGCGGGACACCACCAGACCGGCGGCCACCGAAATGATCAGCGCCGGCAATTGGGCAACCAGGCCGTCGCCGATGGTCAGCAAGGTGTAGTTGTTGGCCGCCTGCCCCAGCTCCATGTTGTGCTGGAGCACGCCGACGATCAGCCCGCCGATCACGTTGATGGCCATGATCAGAATGCCCGCCACCGCATCGCCGCGGACGAACTTGGAGGCACCGTCCATCGCGCCGTAGAAGTCGGCCTCCTGGGAGGTTTCGGCGCGGCGCTTCTTGGCCTCCTTTTCGTCGATGAGGCCGGCGTTGAGATCGGCGTCGATGGCCATCTGCTTGCCGGGCATCGCATCGAGGGTGAAGCGGGCGCCCACTTCGGCGATCCGCCCGGCGCCCTTGGTGATCACCACGAAGTTGATCACCGTGAGGATGATGAACACCACCAGGCCCACCGCGGTGTTGCCACCCACCAGGAAGTGGCCGAAGGCCTCGATCACCTTGCCCGCGGCGTCCGGGCCCGTGTGGCCTTCAAGCAGCACGATACGTGTCGACGCCACGTTGAGGGACAGGCGCAGCAGCGTGGTGACCAGCAGGATGGTGGGGAAGACCGAGAAATCCAGCGGCTTGCGGGTGTACATCGCCACCAGCATCACCA
>CALMXT010000283.1 GCA_937871125.1 uncultured Zoogloea sp.
GGTGAGGCGGAAGCGGCGTACCGGGAAAGTCTGGACCTTCGCCGTCAGTTGGCGGCGAGCGGACCGGATTTGCCGGGCGCTCAGGACGATCTGGGTTACAGTTTGATTCTGCTTGGGTTGGTGGAGGCCCTCCGAGGTGAGTTGGGTTTGTTGCGAGAGGCGGAGACTGTCCTAGGGGCTTTGGTGCGGCGTTTTCCCGATAACCCCGGCTATCGTGCCCATTGGGAGCAAAGCAAAGCGGCCCTATCTGCTGCAAATGACGGTCCTCCCGCAGCGGGGACATCGCCGGCTTGAACCAATCCCAACCTGGATCAAGGAAATCGCCTTGACCGGTTGGCACACTGGCCATACCCGACAGTTTCAGTCGGATTTATTCGAAAGCCAGGAGCCCGCATGCAAACCATTCACGTGTGCAACCACACCACCCCGGAAGCCATCTACCCGTTCGACGCTCGCGGCATTGCCAAGCGTTTTCGCCATGCGGCGATCTTCGGGGCGTTGGACGCCTTGATGCCCGGCGAGACGATGCGGTTCTGCAACGACCACGACCCGATTCCGCTGCTCGGTCAGCTTCAGCAGCGTTATGGCGAGAAGGTGACGATCACCTATCAACAGCGCGAGCCGGGTGCCATCGTCATCGATTTCGCCAAGGTCGGCTGAATCGGCTGAACGCCAGCGGCGGGGCGCGGCGTTTCGTCCCGGCGCCTTACCGGGCTTCGCCGCGCACGTAATCGAGCGCCTCGTGCTGGAACAGCACGGCGGTCATCGTGGCCGGGGTGACGATGCCGGCCAGCCGGCCCGTGGGGTCGGTCACCGGCACGGCGCGCTGGCCGCCGTGGCCGAGCAGGTCGGCGGCGACGGCGATGCCATCGTCGGTCGTCACGCTCTTCAAGCCCTCGCGGGGCGTCTGCATGATCTGCCCGACCACTTCGGGTTTGTCGGCGTGCGTGCCCGGTGTCGGGCGGAGCAGGCGGCGGACGTTGTCGCCGATGCGCTGCGTGCGGTCGGGCTCCACATGACGCAGGAAATCCTCCAGCCGCAGCAGCCCGATCACCCGTTGCGCACGGTCCACCACCGGCAGCGCAGACAGGTTGTGGCGGTTCATCAGACGCCAGGCCTCGTTGAGTTCGGTGGCGAATTCGGCGCGGACCGGCACCGGCTCCATGATGTCGCCGCAGTCGAGCAGCACGTGGCGATGAAAGGCATGGCGGGCGGCACGCTGGAAGACCTGCGCCAGATCGTCCTCGCCGACATCCAGATAGGTATCGATCTCGGCGAGGGCGGCGGCCAGATCGGGATGCTGTACGCCGGCCGGGCTGCGGCGCGGCGTTTCGGGCTCGGCCAGCGCGGGCGAGCAGAGCGGATAGCGGCGGCCGGGAATCAGGTTATTCACGGCGGTGGCGGCGATCAGTATGGCCACCACGTTGCAGCCGGCCGCGGCGAGGCTCGTTGCGGCGTCGAGCCCCTGGGCGGCGGCCGTCGCCATGACGATGGCCATCGCGCCGCCGGGCGGATGGATGCAGCGCAGACGGGCCATCAACCATACCGAGATCGCAATGGCGAGGCCGACGGCCAGATAGCCGACCGGCACCCACCGTCCGCAGGCAAAGCCCACCAGCGCCGGCAACATCAGCCCGCCGACCAGCGACCAGGGCTGGGCCAGGGGACTGTGAGGCAGCGCGAACAGGATCACCGAGCTGGCGCCAAGGGGCGCCAGCAGGCGCCGGGCGTCGGCGGAGACGGGCAGCACGAACAGCGCGCCCTCGAAGATCAGCACGCCGAGCAGCGTGGCCAGGGCGCTGCGCCGGCGTTCGAGCGGCGACAGCGGCGCGGCGTCGGCAAAGAGGTAGCGGCGGGCGAAGCGGCCGAGCATCGGCTTGAAAGCGATCATGGCGGTCGGATGGGGGCGAGGCGGTCGAGTTTGTCCGCTTTGGCCGCCAGCCGCCTTGACCTGGGTTGGGTGCGGTATTGTCCGGTTGGTCGGATGGCCGGCAAGGCGAAAGGGTTGAAGCGAGTGCTGATTTATCTCGGATGTTGTGCGGTGCTGGCCTTTGCGCTGGCGATGGCCTTGGCGCTGGCCGGTGCCGCGCCGGCGGCGGTCGCCCACGCGGCGTTTGCGCTGGGCGCGATGCCGCTGATTTTTGCGGCGATGGGGCATTTCGTGCCGGTGCTGACGCGCAGCGCCGGCGCGGCGCCGACGGTGCATCGTCTGCCGCTGGCGATGCAGGCGGCGGGCGCGGCGGCGGTCGGTGTGCTGGCCGGCGCCTTGCCCGGCTGGGCGCTGCACGGGGCCGTGGCGCTGGGGCTGGCGGCCACCGGCGGCTTCCTCGGCTGGCAGTGGCGGCGCGGGCGGGCGGCGCTCGGCAAGCCCCATCCGGGCCTCGCGTGGTATCAGGCGGCGCTGGGCTGCCTGCTGCTGGCCTTGCTGGCGATCTTGGTCGGGCTGCTGTGGCCGGCAGGCTATGCGGCCTTGCGGCTCGTCCATCTGCACTTGAACACGCTGGGGTTCATCGGCCTGACCGCCATCGGCACGCTGCACGTGCTGATGCCCACCGTCCTCGGGCAGCCCGATCCGCTGGCCGCGCAGCGCCTGCGCCGCCAGTTGCCGTGGGCGCTGGGCGGCGTGGCGCTGAGCGCCCTTGCCGGCGTGCTGCCGTGGCTGACGCTGCCCGGCGCGCTGCTGATGGGCGGCGTGGTGGCGCATACGCTGGCCGGCTGGGTGAAGACCCACGGCTGGCGGCGGATCGTCGGCGACGGTGCGGCGGTGGCGTTGATGGGGGCCGGCGTCGGTCTGCTGGCGGCGATTGCGATTGGCTTTGCCCACGGCCTTGGCGGCATGCCCGGCCGTCCGGCGGTGACGGCCTTCTTTGCGCTCTTTCTGCTGCCGCTGGTGACCGGGGCGCTGTCGCAACTGTTGCCGGTGTGGCGTTTTCCCGGCCCGGTGACGCCGGCGCGGGGGCGGATGCGGACCGCGCTGGTGCGCTTCGGGGCGCTGCGCACGGGCCTGTTCCTTGGCGGCGGCGCTTTGCTGACGCTGGGGCAAACGGCCGGAGCGGCGCTGCTGGCGGCGGGTGTGCTGCTGTTTGCCGCGGTGCTGCTCGGCGGGCTGGCGGTGCGGCGCTGAACGCTGCCGCGGCGGCGCAGCGGCCAAGGGCGGCCGGCTGTGCTATCTTCCAAGGCTTTCGTTTTCAACTCGGCGAGAACCATGCGCTACATCTCCACCCGCGGCCAGTCTGCTCCCCAATCCTTCTGTGACATCCTGCTCGGCGGCCTGGCGCCGGATGGCGGCCTTTACCTGCCGGAAAGCTATCCGCAGATCAGCCGCGCCGATCTGGATGCCTGGCGCACGCTCTCGTATGCCGAACTGGCCTTCGCGATTCTGTCGCGCTTCATCGACGACATTCCCGCCGCCGACCTCAAGGCCATCTGCGACAAGACCTACACCGCCGAGGTTTACGGCTACGTGCGCGACGACGCCAAGGCCGCCGAGATCACCCCGGTGCACTGGCTGGAGCCGGGCAAGCTGGGTCTGCTGGAGCTTTCCAACGGCCCGACCCTGGCCTTCAAGGACATGGCGATGCAGCTGTTGGGCAATCTCTTCGAATACGTGCTCGATAAGCGCGGCGAAGAGATCAACATCCTTGGCGCCACCTCCGGCGACACCGGCTCGGCCGCCGAATACGCCATGCGCGGCAAGCACGGCGTGCGCGTCTTCATGCTCTCGCCCTTTGGCCGGATGAGCGCCTTCCAGCGCGCCCAGATGTATTCCCTGCAGGATGAAAACATCTTCAACATCGCCGTCCGCGGCATGTTCGACGACGCCCAGGACGTGGTGAAGGCGGTCTCCAACGACCACGCCTACAAGGC
>CALMXT010000284.1 GCA_937871125.1 uncultured Zoogloea sp.
CGCCGGAAATGTGCGGGTGGGCGTTGCGCTCGGAGGGCACGCCGTGGGTGGCCCAACGGGTGTGGGCGATGCCGATGTTGGCGGCAAGGCCGGTGGCATCGGCCTGGGCGGCCAGTTCGGCGACGCGGCCGACGGCACGCAGGCGCTGCAGATGCGGCGCGCCGTCGGTCTTGAGTACGGCGAGACCGGCGGAATCGTAACCGCGGTATTCAAGTTTGCGCAGCCCTTCGAGCAGCACGGGAACGATATTGCGACGGGCAATGGCGGTGACGATGCCACACATGATGGGAAGCCTTTCAGGAAAATCCGGCCGTCGGGCCGGATTGAAAACTGGATCTATGGATGGAAATCAGGCCTTCTTGGCCTTGACCGGGCGTTTCCAGCCGGCCACGGAAATCTGCTTGGCACGGGACACCGTGAGCTGCTCGGCCGGCGCGTCCCTGGAAAGCGTGGTTCCGGCGCCCAGTGTAGCGCCGCGCCCAACCCGGACAGGGGCAACCAGCTGCGTGTCGGAGCCGATGAAAACGTCGTCCTCGATGATCGTGCGGAACTTGTTGGCGCCATCGTAGTTGCAGGTGATGGTGCCGGCTCCGACATTGACCCGCTGGCCGATGTCGGCATCGCCCACGTAGGCCAGATGGTTGGCTTTGGAGTGGTTGTCGATGGTGCTGTTCTTCACCTCGACGAAGTTGCCGAGGTGAACATCCTTGCCAAGCACGGTGCCCGGCCGGGTGCGGGCATAGGGACCGATGACGCAGACTTCGCCCATCACGGTGTCTTCAACCTGCGAAAAGGCGGCGATTTTGGTGCCGGCGCCGATGCGGGCGTTTTTCAGCAGGCAGTTGGCGCCGATGCGCACCCCGTCGCCGAGCTCCACACGCCCCTCGAAGATGCAGTTGATGTCGATTTCCACATCGCGACCGCAGATCAGTTCGCCGCGCACGTCGATGCGGGCCGGATCGATCACCGTGACGCCGGCGTCGGTGAGGCTGCGGGCAATGTTGCGCTGATAGATGCGCTCGAGTTCGGCCAGTTGAGTCTTGTTATTGACGCCGAGGGTTTCCTCGAAGGCGTCGGGCTGGGTGGTGATCACCTCAAGGCCGTCGGCCACCGCCATCGCGATGATGTCGGTCAGGTAGTACTCACCCTGGGCGTTGTCGTTCTTGAGATCGGCCAGCCAGTGGCGCAGACGCTCGACCGGCGCGGCCAGAATGCCGGTGTTCACTTCCCGGACGCGACGCTCTTCGGCACTGGCGTCCTTTTCCTCGACGATGCGCGTCACCTTGCCGGCACCGTCGCGCAGGATGCGACCGTAGCCGGTGGGATCGTCCATATCGACGGTAAGCAGCGCCAGCTGGCGTTCGCCGGCCGCAGCCATCAGGCGGCGCAGGGTCGGCACGCCGATCAGCGGCACGTCGCCATACAGGATCAGCGCGGTGTCGCCGTCTTCGACCAGCGGCATCGCCTGCTGCACCGCGTGACCGGTGCCCTGAGGCGGATCCTGCCGGGCCCAGGCCAGATCCGGTGCATCGAGAGCCTCGCGGACCACCTCGCCGCCATGACCATACACAACGACGATGCGCCGGGCTTCAAGCGTGCGTGCGGTATCGAGCACATGAGCCAGCATGGGCTTGGCGGCCAAAGGCTGAAGCACCTTGGGCAGCACCGAACGCATGCGCTTACCCTGCCCTGCGGCGAGAACGATCACTTCCATGGACTTCCCTTGATGCAGTTTGAATTTGGTATGCGCGGATTTTAGCATGACCAAATTTCACTTCATTGCGGCGCAGTTCTCGCTTCGAACGCAACAAGGCAGCGACGGCGAAACAAGAACTATTGCAATGCAGCATTCTTTTGATCTAATACTAAAGTTCTTTTGAGGCATTTCCGTAGAATTGCGACGCTGCATTGCAAAACCTGGAAAATATCATGACAAATCAAGCCCGCGATTTCATCCAGAACCGGACTTTCGACGAAATCGCCGTCGGCGACTCCGCCCAGCTCGTCCGCACCCTGTTACCCGAAGACATTCACCTTTTCGCAGTGATGTCGGGCGACTTCAACCCCACCCACGTCGACCCTGAATTCGCACGTTCGAGCCAGTTCCGCGAAGTTGTCGGCCATTCGATGTGGGGCAGCGTACTGATCTCGTCGATTCTCGGCACCGAATTCCCGGGCCCCGGCACGGTGTATGTCGGCCAGGCCCTCAAGTTCTGGCGTCCGGTCACCATCGGCGACACCCTGACCGTCACCATCACCTGTGCCCAGCGTTTCGAGCACAACCACCACCTGCTGCTCGATTGTGTGTGCGTGAACCAGGATGGACTGAAGGTCATCGACGGCACCGCCGAAGTGATGGCCCCCACCGAAAAAATCAAGCGGGCCCGCATGGCCCTGCCGGAAGTCACCATTTCCGACCGCCAGCAGCGCTATCTCCACGTCCTGGAACTGACCAAGGGCATGGAGCCCATTCCCATCGCCGTGGCCCACCCCTGCGACACCGAATCCTTGCGCGGCCCGATCCAGGCCCGCGACGCCGGTCTGATCCTTCCGGTGCTGGTCGGCCCCGAAAACAAGATCCGCGAAGTGGCCGAACGGGAAGGCATCGACCTGCACGGCATCCGCATCGTCGACGTACCTCATAGCCACGCCTCGGCGGCAACCGCGGTGCGCCTTGCCCGCGAAGGCGAGGTCGAGGCGCTGATGAAGGGCTCGCTGCACACCGACGAGCTGATGAGTGCGGTCGTCGCCCGGGATACCGGCCTGCGCACCGCGCGCCGCCTGTCCCACGTATTCATGGCCGACGTGCCCACCTACCCGCACCCCTTGTTGATCACCGACGCGGCAATCAACATCGAGCCGAGCCTCGAAGACAAGGTGCACATCATCCAGAACGCCATCGAGCTGGCCATCATGATG
>CALMXT010000285.1 GCA_937871125.1 uncultured Zoogloea sp.
TGCGCACGCGGAGTTGGCGGGCGATGGCCTGGGCGGCTTCGAGGTTGGTCTTGAAAATGGTGTCGTCGAAGTTGCGGGCGCCGACAAAGCCGCCGGTGTTGACGTCGACGGTGGTCATCGCTTCGGTCTGGTCGATGATCAGGTAGCCGCCGGACTTGAGATCGACGCGTCGGGCCAGGGCTTTTTCGATTTCCGCTTCGACGCCGTGCAGATCGAAGAGCGGGCGCTCGCCGGTGTAGTGTTCGAGCAGCGGGGCGACCTGGGGCATGTATTCGCCGGCGAAGGCGGAGAGCTTCTGGAAGTTCTCGCGGGAATCGGCAACGATGCGCGTGGTGTCTTCGGTGACGAAGTCGCGGAGCACGCGCTGGGCGAGGTTCAGGTCCTGGTACAGCACATAGGGCGGTCGGGCGCCGACGGCGCGGTTCTTGATCTCGGCCCACAGCTTGTTGAGGTAGGCGATGTCGGCGGCGAGTTCGTCGTCGCTGGCGTTCTCGGCCATCGTGCGGACGATGTAGCCGCCGCTTTCGCTGCTCGGCAGCAGACGGCCGACCCGTTCGCGCAGCGCTTCGCGGCCGGCTTCGTCGCCGATGCGCTGTGAAATGCCGATGTGCTTGTCCTGGGGCAGATAGACGAGCATGCGTCCGGCGATGGATATCTGCGTGGACAAGCGGGCGCCCTTGGTGCCGAGAGGGTCTTTGAGCACCTGGACGATGAGGTTCTGGCCTTCGGCGAGGATGCGTTCGATGGGGCGCGGAGCGTCGCCGGCGTGGCGGTCGCTCCAGATGTCGGCCACATGCAGAAAAGCGGTGCGCTCCAGGCCGACGTCCATGAAGGCGGATTGCATGCCGGGCAGCACACGCACCACCCGGCCAAGGTAGATGTTGCCGACGATGCCACGGCTGGCGCTACGCTCGACGTGCACTTCCTGGACGACGCCCTGCTGCATGAGCGCGACGCGGGTTTCCTGGGGGGTGAAATTGATGAGATATTCGTCGGACATGATGCGGGAGGCAAACGGAGATGGGTGATGGCCCGGCAGACTGCGGCTGCCCCGTCATCACCGATCGCCGCTCGTCCGGCAGCGCGGGCGCGGATCGACGCCGCGCCTTGTTCTTGAATGTTCTCCTCCGTTCCGTGCCGGATGGGCTCCGGCAGGCGGTTAGAGAGGATAGCCGAATTCCTTCAGCAGGACGCCGGTCTCGAACAGCGGCAGACCCATGATGCCGCTGTAGCTGCCGCGGATTTCCTCGATGAAGAGCGCCGCGCGGCCCTGAATGCCATAGGCGCCGGCTTTGTCGGCGGCTTCGCCGGTGGCGACGTAGTGGCGGATTTCGGTTTCGGTAAGCGGCCTGAAGTGCACGTCGCTGGCCGACATGCGCTGCTCGTAGCGGGTGCCGTCGGTGACCACGACGCAGGTCAGAACCCGGTGGGTGCGTCCGGAGAGTTTACGCAGGATCGACACCGCGTCCTCGCCGTCGTGCGGTTTGCCGACGATTTCGCCATCGACTTCGAGGGTGGTGTCGGCCGCCAGCAGCAGGCGCGGTTCGAGTTCGCGCCAGTGCATGCGTTGCACGCCGCCTTCGGCCTTGGCCCGGGCCACCCGTTTCACATAACTCACCGGATCTTCGTCGGGCAGTTCGTGTTCGGCGATGTCGTGGTCGTGGCGGCCGGGGCCGCGGAACAACAGGGTTTCGAAGCGAACGTGGATCTGCTTGAGGAGTTCTTGCCGGCGGGGACTGTTGGAGGCGAGGTAGATCATTTTGGCTCCGGGGCGGGGTTGAGCGGTGCGGGGCGTCGTCATTCCCGGTGATAGGGGTGGTTTTTCGACAGGCTCCAGGCTCGGTAGAGGGCTTCGGCGAGCATGACACGGACGAGGGCGTGGGGCAGGGTGAGGCTGGAGAGGCGCATCGTTTCGTGGGCGCTGGCCTTGAGGGCCGGGTCGAGCCCGTCCGGGCCGCCGACGACGATGGCGATGTCGTCGCCGCCGTCCTGCCAGCGCTCGAGGCGCTTGGCGAGCGCTTTGGTGGTGAGGTCTTCGCCGCGTTCGTCGAGGATCACCCGTCGGCAGCGGGGCGGCAGGGCCGCCTCGATGCGGGCGGCTTCGAGTGCCATCATGGCTTCGACCGTCTTGCCGGTGGTGCGGGGTTCGGCCTTGATCTCGACGAGCTGCAGCGGCAGCTCGCGGGGCATGCGTTTGGCAAAGTCGTCGAAGGCGCTGTCGACCCAGCTCGGCATACGGGTGCCTACGGCGACGAGGATGAGTTTCATTGGACGGGAAAGTCCGTCGACCGACGGACGATCTGAGGGCGGAAGCTCAGGCGGCGCGGGCGGCAGCGCTGCCCGGCCGGGACGGGCGCGTCGGCGTGGCGGACCATAGTTCTTCGAGATTGTAATGGCTGCGCACGGCCGGCTGCATGATGTGGATGACGATGCTGCCGAGGTCCACGAGCACCCATTCGCCGGTGCCTTCGCCTTCGATGCCGATCACTTCGAGGCCGGCTTCGCGGGCTTTGTCGGCCACGTGGTGGGCGAGGGAGCGGGTTTGGCGGTTGGAGTCGCCGGTGGCGATGACGACCCGCTCGAAGAGGGCGCTGAGACGCGAGCTGTCGATGACCAGGATGTCCTTGGCCTTGATGTCTTCGAGGGCGGAGACGACGAGTTGTTCGGTTTGGGTGATGTCCATTGAGTCAAATATAGAGTTGATGCCGCGAAATATAGTCAACAACCTGCGCGGGGAGCAAATAGCGCAGGCTTTGTCCGTGGGTGCGGCGGCCGCGGATGTCGGTGGCGGAGATCGCCAGCGGGGTCATGTCGAACTGCACCAGGGTGCCGTTCGGGGCTTCTTGCAGGGCGTAGGCGGGGGCTTGGCGGGCGTTGCGGAGGCGCGCCAGCTCGGCGGGCATCCGCGCCGCGTCGAGGCTGTAGCCGGGGCGGTTGGCGACGGCGAGATGGGCGAAGTCGAAAAGCTCGGTCCAGCGCCGCCAGGTGGGCAGGCCGAGAAAGGCGTCTACGCCCAGCAGCAGCACCAGCGGCCGGGTCGGGCCGAGTTCGGCGCGCAGGCGTTCGAGGGTCAGGATGGTGAAGCTGGCCTGGGCCGCGTCGACTTCGGCCGAATCGACCTCGAAGGCGGGGTTGTCGGCGGTGGCGAGCCGGGCCATCGCCAGCCGGTCGAGGCCGCTGGCGCCCGGCGTGGCCCGGTGGGGCGGCTGGCCGGCGGGGAGAAAGCGCACCCGGTCGAGGGCCAGGGCTTCGCGAGCGGTTTCGGCAAGGCGCAGGTGACCGTAATGGATCGGGTCGAAGGTGCCGCCGAAGAGGCCCAGCGGACCGTCGGTCCGCTCAGGCCGATTCATCGGGCGCGATCTGACCGAACACGTCGGTGGCGTTGGCGTAGAAGCTGGCGAAGACCACCGGAATGAAGATCACCGGCAGGGCGATGGCCGGCAGCGTGCCGAGGATGGGCGAGATGAGGCCGAGCAGACCGATCAGCATGCCGGGTACCAGCACCGCCAGCATCAGGCCGATGCCGTAGGCAAAAAAGGCGCGCCAGTTGCGCCAGCAGGCGACGAAACTGAAAAACATCGCCTTGACGGCCGAAACGCGGCCCCAGCCGGCCAGCAGCGGCGCGAACCAGTAGGCCATCATCAGCGGCGTCGAGCCGAGGGTGCCGACCAAAAGCGAAGCCGTCAGCAGCGGGTCGTCGGCGGTGGCGTCGTCGAGCTTGCGTTTGCCGAGCATCAGTTCGGCCAGGATGCCGCCGTCGACCAGCGCGGTCAGACCGAGCACGACGAAGGTGCCGGCGAGGTAGATGCCGCCGATCTTGATCTGCTCGGGCAGGTTCTGCTTGAAGCCGGAGACGAGGATTTCCGGGCCGGTCTTGCGCTTCTGGGCGACCGCCTTGCAGCCGTTGTAGATGCCCAGCGAGAGGGCCGGCATCGCAAGCGACATCAGCACCTGGCCGACGAAAGGGACGGCGGCGAGCACCAGCAGGCAGAACCAGTAGGCGAAAACGAGAAAGGTGAGCAGCGCCGGGTTGCGCTTCCAGAGTGCGAAGCCCTCGGTGATCCAGGCCCAGCCGCGTTGAGCCGGCAAGGTGCGTGTCTGCATGGGCTTTTACTCCGCAGTTTCGGGCGCGGCCGGCGGCAGCGCCGGCACGTCGCCGAAGACGTCCTGGAAGGAGGCGTAGAGGGTGCCGGCAAGCACCGGCACAAGCACCAGCACGCCAAGCCCGGCGGGGAGCATGGCGACCCAGATGAGCACGTAGATCAGCACGCCGAGCACGAGGAACGCGCCGAAGTTGTTGAAGCAGGCCGACAGCGACATCTTCATCGCGTCGAGGGGCGGGGTGTCGCGCAGCACCACCAGCGGGGCGGCGAACCACAGGGCGGTGATGAGCAGCACCCACAGCACCGAGAAGGCCACGCTGC
>CALMXT010000286.1 GCA_937871125.1 uncultured Zoogloea sp.
GCCTGTCCCTCGACGGCGAAGCCCTGCGCCCGGCCAAGGTCAGCTGGCTCAACGAAGACCAACTGCGCTTCGTGCTGCGCGAAGGCAAGAAGCGCCAGATCCGCCGCATGTGCGAAATGGTCGGCCTCAAGGTCGTCGGCCTCAAGCGCGTGCGCATCGGACGCGTCATGCTCGGCAACCTGCCCCCCGGCCAATGGCGCTACCTTGCCGCCGACGAACAGTTCTGACCATTCATCGACGACGGAGCCCCCATGCGCCTGCTGCCCATCCTGCGCCGTATCGCCCTGACCGCGCTGACCGGCCTCGCCGCCGCCGGCGCCTTCGCGGCGCCACAGGACAAATACTACGAAGGACTGCTGCTGCCGGACGATTACACCGGCTCGATCCCGGTCACCGTCGAACTCCACGACCTCAGTGGCGTGCTGGTTGGCAAGATCAAGGCCGGTCCGCCGTACTCAGGGGTGGCGCCGATCAGAGCCGGCGACATGAAGGGCGACAAGTGCGACTTTCAGGTCAGCTTCAGTTCGGGGATCGTGCTGCGCTTCACCGGCAACTGCCAGCAGACGGCTTTCGACGGGAAATACGCCCAACCCGGCCGCAGCGACGCATCGTCGCGCGGCACTTTCCGCCTCGCCTACAAAGAACCCCAGCGCGAGGACGAAAAAACCGCCGAGACAAATTCCTCCTCCGCCGGTCCGCGCACCAGCGCCGCCAGCTGCCTCAACGCCAACACCCGCTGCCTGATCGGCTGCCCCCAGGGCGACTACAACGCCGAATTCCTCTGCGCAAACCGCTGCCGCAGCAGGTACAAAACCTGCAAAGCCAGCGCCACCCTGCCCTGAGCGAAGGTCGGCGTCCGCCTTCAAGAGCCGGCGCCGACAACTGCAGTCGATTGCGGCGCCAGCCCCGGCTCCGGGTATAATTTTGGGTTTTCCCGAATCAGCCAGGGTCCCGAACATGGAAGCAGAACGCCTTAACGCCATCTCCAACAAGCTCGCCGACCTCAAGGCGCGGGAGCAAGAACTTCGGAGGTATCTTTGACTACGATACCAAGTCCGAAAAACTGATCGAAGTCAGCAAGCAGCTCGAAGACCCCGAAATCTGGAACGACGCCGCCCGCGCCCAGGAACTCGGCAAGGAAAAGAAGACCCTCGAAGGCATCGTCGTCAATCTGCAGGAAATCGATCAGGGTCTGGCCGACTGCCGGGATCTGTTCGACCTTGCCTCGACGGAAGACGACGAAGAAACGATGCAGGCCGTCGAAGCCGACACCGCCGCCCTTGAAGACCGCGTCGGCGAACTCGAATTCCGCCGCATGTTCAACAACCCGATGGACGGCAACGCCTGCTTCATCGAAATCCAGTCCGGCGCCGGCGGCACCGAAGCCCAGGACTGGGCCGGCATGCTCGAACGGATGTACCTGCGCTATTGCGAGCGCAAGGGTTTCCAGGTCGAACTGCTCGAAGAATCCGAAGGCGAAGTGGCCGGCATCAAGAGCGCCACGATCAAGGTCGGCGGCGAATACGCCTACGGCTTCCTGCGCACCGAAACCGGCATCCACCGCCTCGTCCGCAAGAGCCCCTTCGACTCCAACGCCCGGCGCCACACCAGCTTCTGTTCGGTGTTCGTGTTCCCGGAAGTGGACGACTCCATCGAGATCGAGATCAACCCGGCCGACCTGCGCATCGACACCTATCGCGCCTCCGGCGCCGGCGGTCAGCACATCAACAAGACCGACTCCGCGGTGCGGATCACCCACGTCCCGTCGGGCATCGTCGTGCAGTGTCAGAACGACCGTTCCCAGCACCGCAACAAGGACGAGGCCTTCTCGATGCTGCGCGCCCGGCTCTACGAAGCCGAACTGCGCAAACGTCAGAGCGAGCAGCAAAAGCTGGAAGACTCCAAGAGCGACATCGGCTGGGGTCACCAGATCCGCAGCTACGTGCTCGACCAGAGCCGCATCAAGGATCTGCGCACCAACTACGAAGTCGGCAACACCCAGGGCGTGCTCGACGGCGACCTGGACGGCTTCATCCAGGCCAGCCTGAAACAGGGCGTGTAAGCCCGGCGAAAGGGCTTCGCGCCCCAACCGCCCCGTCGCCGCCCCACGAAACGGGTGCGCCCTCACCGGCGCGCCCGTTTCGCCGATGGCTCTCTCTCCCGCACCTCAACCAGGCGCCTCCCAATGCTCCGTTTCCTGGTCCGGCTCGGCGTCGGCCTCGCGCTGCCGATCGTCGCCGTCGTCTTTCTGGCCGCTCAGGCTCTGGAAGAGCGCCCCCTCGTGGACCGCGCGGACGAACTCTCGCCGAGCTCGATCGCCCGGGCGCTGGACATCCTGCGCCGCAACGACCCGCGCAAGCTGGCCCGCAACGCCACCCGCGAAGTCAGCCTCACCGGCCCCGACCTCGAAGCGCTGCTCAACTTCGCAACCCGCCGCGGCATCGCCCAGGGCCACGCGGCGCTGCAACTGCGCCAAGGCGGCGCCGAGATCCACTACACGGCCCCGCTCCCGGCACCGTACTCGTCCATCGCCCGCATGCTCGGCCTTGGCCGTTTCCTCAATTTCAGCGCCCAACTGGGCGTCGCTGGCAAAACACTTGAAGTGGAGCAGGCACACCTCGGCCGCCTGCCATTGCCGCCAGCCCTCGTCAAAACCCTCGCCGACGCCTACTTCAAACACAGCGATCTGCAACGCG
Organism: uncultured Zoogloea sp.; assembly: GCA_937871125.1. GTDB lineage: Bacteria > Pseudomonadota > Gammaproteobacteria > Burkholderiales > Rhodocyclaceae > Zoogloea. The sequence continues at coordinate 2,697 of CALMXT010000286.1, forward strand.
AAGTCGATCTTCTCGACCGAACGATCTCAAGCATCGTCATCACTCCGGAAGATGTCCGCCTCACCTACGTCTGGCAGCCCGAACTCCTCGCCTCGGCCCGGGCGCTGGCCATCTCACCCGCCCAGCGCGACCGCCTCGCCGCCGCCCATCGCCGGCTGACGGACGCCATCGACCAAGTCGCCCAAACCCGGCGCAGTGCGCCCCTCGCCGAAATCCTCGTCCCGCTGCTCCAGGCCTCGGCCGGCAGCGACGCCTACCGGGACGTACTGCTCGCCACCGCCCTGCATCTCTCTGGCAAGAACATTGCCCTGCTGATTCCCGACGCCGCCCGCTGGCCGCGCGCCCGCCCGCTGACCCTCACCCTGCGCGACCGGGGCGATCTCGCCCAGCACTTCGCGATCTCCGCCGCCATCGCCGCCTGGGCCGGCGAACCCCTGGCCAGCGCCGTCGGCCTCGACAAGGAGCTGGACGACTCCCGGGACGGCAGCGGCTTCTCCTTCGTCGACCTCGCCGCCGACCGTGCCGGCACCCGCCTCGGCGAACTGGCCGCGCGCAATCCCCGGCGCCTCGCCGCCGCGCTTGCCGCCGGTCTCGACGACGCCGCCCTGTTGCCGCCCATCGGCGACCTGCCCGAATCCATGAAGGCCGACGAATTCCGGCGGCGTTTCGGCGGCCCCGACGCTCCGGCCTATCGCCGGATGAGCGACGAGATCAACCGCCGCCTCGATGCCCTCGCCCTGTTCCGCTGACACCATGACCGAAGTCCGCCTCGACGAACTCCTCGCCCCCGGCGTCGTCGCCGACGACGTACCCGAACTCGCCCCGCTGCTCAACGCCCGGCCGCTGCTGGCCGCCTTCAGCACGCTTTTCCACGGCAGCGAGGCCGAAGTGCTGATGCGTCTTCTCGTGCTGCGCGAGATCGGCCGCGAGAACGACTCGCCGCGCTGGGGGCCGGAGCAACTGCGCCAGCGCTTCGCCTTTCTCGACCCGGTCAAGCTCGAAACCGTGCTGCGCCGCCTGCGTGGCAACGGCCTGCTCGAAATCGGCGACGACAGCCGCTACGCCCTCTCCGACCTGGGCCGCAACGCCGTGGCCGCCATCGGCATGCTGGTCAGCTTCAGCGCGGAGGACGACCTGGAGCTGGGCTTCCTCACCGCCCAACTCGCCGGCCTGCAGGCCGTCGGCAGCATCACCCCCGAAGCCCTCGGCCATCTTCTCGGCAAGCTCAACGACCTCGCCTGGCACTTCGAGGACGCCATCGCCTCCGGCTCCGAATTCCGCATCGCCGACGCCCGCCGGC
>CALMXT010000287.1 GCA_937871125.1 uncultured Zoogloea sp.
TCTTCGAGTTGCAGGGCCCACATCTGGGCGTAGGCGGCGCCTTTGGCGAGGAGGTCGGTGTGGCTGCCGCGTTCGACGATGCGGCCCTGGTCGAGGACGATGATCTCGTCGGCGTTCATCACCGTCGATAGCCGGTGGGCGATGACGAGGGTGGTGCGGCCGCGGGCGGCGGCGTCGAGTTGGGCCTGGATGGCTTTTTCGGTCTTGGAGTCGAGGGCCGAGGTGGCTTCGTCGAAGATCAGGATGTCGGGGTTCTTGAGCAGGGTGCGGGCGATGGCGACGCGCTGCTTTTCGCCGCCGGAGAGCTTGAGGCCGCGTTCGCCGACGCGGGTCTGCCAGCCTTCGGGCAGGCGGGCGACGAAGTCTTCGAGCTGGGCGGCGCGGGCGGCGGCTTCGACTTCTTCGCGGCTGGCGTCCGGGCGGCCGTACTGGATGTTGTAGAACAGGGTGTCGTTGAAGAGCACGGTGTCCTGCGGAACGATGCCGATGGCGGCGCGCAGGCTGTCCTGGGTGAGCTGGCGGATGTCCTGGCCGTTGATGCACACGGCGCCGCTTTGCACGTCGTAGAAGCGGAACAGCAGCCGGGCCAGGGTCGATTTGCCGGAGCCGGAGTGGCCGACGACGGCGACGGTCTTGCCGGCGGGGATGGCGAAATCCACGTCATGGAGGATCTGGCGGGCCGGGTCGTAGGCAAAGCCGACGTGATCGAAGCGCACGTCGGCGGGGCCGCGGGCGAGGGTGCGGGCGCCCGCGGCGTCGGCCACTTCGCGGTGGGTGCCCATCAGGCCGAACATGCGTTCGATGTCGGTGAGCGCCTGCCGGATTTCGCGGTAGAGCACGCCGAGGAAGTTGAGCGGGATGTAGAGCTGGATCAGGAAGGCGTTGACCAGCACCAGATCGCCGAGGGTCATGCTGCCGTTGGCCACGCCCAGCGCCGCGCGCCACATCATGGCGGTGACGCCGACGGCGATGATCGCGGCCTGCCCGGTGTTGAGCAGCGACAGGGATTTCTGGTTCTTGATCTGGGCGGCGGTCCACTTGGCCAGTTCGGTGTCGTAGCGGCGGGTTTCGAAGGCTTCGTTGTTGAAGTATTTGACCGTTTCGAAGTTGATCAGGCTATCGATGGCGCGGGCGTTGGCGGCGGAATCGAGTTCGTTGGCCTGACGGCGCAGGGCGGTGCGCCAGTTGGTGATCTTGAAGGTGTAGGTGATGTAGAGGCTGAGGGTGATGGCGGTGATGATCGCGAAGCTCGGCTCGTACTTCACCAGCAGGATGCCGAGCACCAGGCCGATTTCGACGAAGGTGGGCAGGATCGAATACAGGGTGTAGCTGATCAGCGAGCCGATCGAGCGGGTGCCGCGTTCGATGTCGCGGGTCAGGCCGCCGGTCTGGCGTTCGAGGTGAAAGCGCAGCGAGAGGGCGTGCAGGTGACGGAAGACCTGCAGCGAAATCTCCCGCACGGATTCCTGGGTGACCCGCGCGAAGACGAGTTCGCGCAGTTCGGTGAGCATCGACGTGGAGAAGCGCAACAGCCCGTAGGCCACCAGGAGCGCGGCGGGAACGACGATGAAGGCTTGTTCGCGGGAGATGTCGAGCCCGTCGACCAGCTGCTTGAACACCAGCGGGACGGCGACGTTGGCGAACTTGGCGCCGATCAGGCAGCCGAGGGCGAACAGCACCCGCCACTTGTAGGCCCATAGGTAGGGCAGCAGTTTCTTGATGGTCTGCCAGTCGTGGCGGTCGCCGCTGGCGGGGACCGGCAGGGGGCCGTTGGGGGAGCGTCGCATGGTGGTGTGGTGGGCCTGGGTTTGTTGGGTTTGTTGTCGCTCAGCTTTCGCCGGCGAGCTTGACGGCGAGCCCGATGAACAGCGCGCCGCACAGGCGGTCGAGCCACGGGCCGAGGCGGGGGCGGCGGGCCAGCAGGCGGCCGATGGCGCCAGCGGCCAGCGCCATGCTGCCGAAGATGAGGATTGTCTGGGCGATGAAGACGAGGCCGAGGATGAGCATCTGCAGGCTCAGGCTGCCCCGCGCCGGGTCGGCGAACTGGGGCAGGAAGGCCAGGAAGAACAGCCCGACCTTGGGGTTGAGGGCGTTGGCGACGAAGCCGCGGGCGAGGTCGTGCTGCCACGGTCGGGGCGGGCTGCCGGCCGCGGGGGCGAGGGTGCCGCCACTGCGCAGCGCCTGGATGCCGAGCCACAGCAGCCAGGCCGCGCCGGCCAGTTTGAGCGCCATGAAGAGTCCGGCGGAAGTGCGCACCAGCGCGGCGATGCCGAGGGTCGCCCAGGCGATGTGGGTGAGGCATCCGCTGGCGCAGCCGAGGCCGAAAGCCAGCCCGGCGCGCCGCCCGCGGGCCAGACTCTGGCCGATGACCATCAGGTTGTCGGGGCCGGGCGCGAGGGTGACGAGGACGGAAATGCCGAGAAAGGCGAGAAGGGTGTCGAGACTGGGCATGGCGCCCGATTCTGGGCGGCCGCGGCAGGGGAGTCAATGCGCCTCTGCCGGGGGAACGGGCGGGCCGGCGCCGGGTGGCGGATTCAGTGCGTGTGGCCGTCGCGGGCGTGGCAGAGCAGGGACGGATCGTGCATTGCCGCTTCGCCCATCTGCTGCAGCTTGTCGAGCACCTGCATCGAGGCGCTTTCCATGACGTCGAGGTGGTCGAGCATGGCCTTGGTGTCGCCGTCGGCGCGGGCCTCCAGTGCGGCGCGGCCGGCTGCATGCACTTCGATGTGCGGCGACTCGATTTCGCGGTAGCCGGGCAGCTTGCTGAAGCATTCGCGCCCTTCGCCGGCGTAATACCACTTGCCGAGCCGGCAGGCGTCGTGGGAGGCAAGGTCGGTCGCCTTGAGTTCGAGCATGCCGAACAGGGCCAGATAGATGCGGAACTTGAAGACGATGTGGTCGATCTTGGCCACTTCGACGAAGCTCTTCATGGCGCCGCCGGCGATGACGCTCTCCATGTTGCCGGAGAGTGCCATCAGGTGTTTCATGTCCTCGGTGGCGCGCTGGCCCCGTTCGCTGAACTGGCTGGCCGTCTGGGCCAGGCTTTCCATGCTGTTGCGGGCGCAGGTGGAATCCTCGCGGATGCGGGCGACCAGGGCCGAGATGTCGCGGGTGGCGGTCGAGGTGCGTTCGGCCAGCTTGCGCACTTCGTCGGCGACCACCGCGAAGCCCCGGCCGGCCTCGCCGGCGCGGGCGGCTTCGATGGCGGCGTTGAGGGCGAGAAGGTTGGTCTGATCCGCCACGTCGTGAATCAGCTTGACGATGGCGCCGATCTCGTCGGCGCGCTGGGCGAGGGCGTCGACTTCGCTGGCCGAGTTCCGGGATTCGGTGGCGAGGTGGAGCAAGCTATCGGCGATCTCGTCGGTCGCCTGACCGCTCGCCAGCGAGACGTGGGCGGCTTCGACGGCTTTGTCTTTCTCGTCGCGCAGGATGCCGGCCATTTCGGCGAGGCTGCCCTGCGCGCTGGTGAGCGAACTGCCGAAAGCGCTCATCCGCTGGACGATGGCCAGATTGCCTTCGGTGCGGAGCCGGCGCGCCGAATCGCTGTGCCGCAGCGCCTCGTTTTCTGCCTGCAGGGTGGCAATTTCAGCCTGCAAGCCGCTTTCGCGTTGGATCGAGGCACGCAGATCCGCCTCGAGTCGTTCGAATGTCGTTCTCTTGATCCACATTTGATTTGTTTTCCGGGAAATGGGAGCCTGATTCGCCCCCGCGGGCTGGCTGCACGGAACGCCGGGTCGGCGGACACTTCCGGCGCCGCGGCGCACTGGTTTAACGGCGTGGGGCGCGGAGAGCTTTGCCCTTAATCTTGTTTTTTTGTGTTTTTTGTAATGTCTTCAGGAATCCCGATGCCATGCCTACGTCCGTAGACCGCTTCCCACGCTTGCTCCTCGGTTTTGTCGGCTTTGCCCTGCTGCTTTCCGGCGTGGCGCCCTACGACAGGGCGACCTGGTGGATGGAGGTGGCGCCGGTGCTGATCGTTGCGCCGCTGCTTGTGGCGACCCACCGGCGCTTTCCGCTGACGACGCTGTTGCAGGTGCTCATCGCCGCTCACGCGCTGGTGCTCATCGTCGGCGGCGCCTGGACCTACGCGCGGGTGCCGTTCGGCTTCTGGCTGCAGGACGTGCTGGCCCTCGATCGCAATCCCTACGACCGCATCGGCCATTTCATGCAGGGCTTGGTGCCGGCCATCGCCGCGCGGGAAATCCTGCTGCGACGGCGGGTGGTGCAAGGGCGCGGCTGGCTGTTCTTTCTGGTGAGCTGCGTGTGCCTCGCGATTTCGGCGGCCTATGAGCTCATCGAGTGGCGTGCCGCGGTGGCGCTGGGGCAGGGCGCGGACGCCTTCCTCGCCACCCAGGGCGATCCGTGGGATACCCAGAGCGACATGGCGATGGCACTGGTCGGCGCCTTGTGCGGCCAGATCCTGTTGGGAGGCTGGCACGACCGCCAGCTCGCGCGGGTCGGCGGCGGTTTTGGCGGGCGCTTGGGCCGGCTGCGTTAGCGCGGGCCGGGGGCCGCGGCTCAGTGCAGGGTGCGCGGCATCGCCAGGGTGAATTCGGCGATGGGGGCATCGAAGCCCGTGCCGTCGTCGGTCACCATCTGGTAGCTGCCTTTCATGGTGCCCACCGGGCTGGCGATGGTGCAGCCGCTGGTGTATTCGAAGGCTTCGCCGGGGCGCAGCACCGGCTGCTGGCCGACGACGCCGACGCCCTGGACTTCCTGCACCGCGCCTTCGGCGTCGGTGATGATCCAGTGGCGGCTCACGAGTTGCGCGGCGACGTTGCCGGTGTTGCGGATGGTGATGTGATAGGCGAACACATAGCGGTTTGCCTCCACGTCGGATTGTTCGGGGATGAAACGGGAAACCGTCTTGATCTCGATGCAGTCCCGTTCGGTCGTGGTTGTCATTGTGTTTGGGCGCGGTTCGGTTGGGGAGGCTTATTGAAGCCGAATCGCCGCGTCACTGCAACCGCTCCGCTCGGCCGCGTTGGCGGAGACGGTTTCGGGCGGGTAGACTGCCGGCCTTGCCGTGTTTTTCAGCCAGGCTTTTGCCCAGGATCGCCCCCATGACTTTCCGCATCGCCCCCAGCCTTTTGTCCGCGAACTTCGCCAAGCTCGGCGAGGAAGTCGACCATGTCGTCGCCTCCGGCGCCGACTGGATCCACTTCGACGTGATGGACAACCATTACGTGCCCAATCTCACCATCGGCCCGCTGGTCTGCGAGGCGATCCGCCCGTGCACCACCGCGCCCATCGACGTGCATCTGATGGTCAAGCCGGTGGATCGCATCGTGCCCGACTTTGCCAAGGCCGGCGCCAACATCATCACCTTTCACCCCGAAGCTTCCGAGCACATCGACCGCACCCTCGGCCTGATCCGCGACAGCGGCTGTCAGGCCGGCCTGGTGTTCAACCCGGCCACGCCCCTCAACTGGATGGACCACGTGATGGACAAGCTCGACGTGGTGCTGGTGATGAGCGTGAACCCGGGCTTCGGCGGCCAGTCCTTCATCCCCGGCACCCTCGACAAGCTGCGCGAGGCCCGTGCCAAGATCGACGCCTACACCGCCCGCAGCGGCCGCCAGATCCTTCTGGAAGTCGACGGCGGCGTGAAGGTGGACAACATCGCCGCTATCGCCCGTGCCGGCGCCGACACCTTCGTTGCCGGTTCGGCCGTGTTCGGGGCCGGGCTCGACACCGACCCGCACCGTTACGACAGCGTGATGGCCCGGCTGCGCGGCGCGCTGGCCGACGTCTAGAGGTTTCCCGGCGGGTTTCCCGGCGCGCGCCGCCGGCTCGAAGGCGGCACGCCCAGGGTGCGGATGAAGGCCCGGCGCATGCGCTCCGGGTCGTCGAAGCCGCAGGCCCGCGCCACCTGCTGCACCGAAGCGGCGCCGCTCTCCAGCGCGGCAAGCGCCGCTTCCACCCGCAGACGCTCCACCGCCCGCGCCGGCGTGACGCCCATCTCGGCGGCAAAGCAGCGCGAAAAATTGCGCGGGCTCATGCACGCCAGGCCGGCCAGTTCGTGCACATCCAGCCTGTCCTGCAGATGGCTGCGGATGTGGTCCAGCAGCGCGGCGAAACGTCCGCCCGCCGGCTGGAGTTCGGCCAGCTCCGAAAACTGGGATTGCCCGCCCGGGCGCCGGTAATACACCACCAGCTGGCGGGCAACCTGCCGCGCCACCGCCTCGCCGAGGTCGTCGGCGATCAGCGCCAGCGCCAGATCGATGCCGGCGCTGATGCCGGCCGACGTCCAGACCTTGCCGTCCTGCGTGAAGATCCGGTCTTCCTCCACCCGCACCGCCGGAAAGCGGCGTGCGAAATCCCGCGAGCGCCGCCAGTGGGTGGTGGCGCGCCGGCCGTCGAGGAGGCCGGCGGTCGCCAGCAGGTAGGCGCCCGAGCAGACGCTGGCGATGCGTCGCAGGCTTGCCCCGCAACGGGCGACGAAGCCGACGGTGGCCGTGCATTCGGCCGCCGCAAAGACGCCGTCGCCGCCGGCGACGATCAGGGTGTCCGCCTCCGCCGCGTCGTCGAAGCCCGCTGCGGCCAGACATGCGCCGCCCGAACTGGCCACGAGGCCGCCGTCGCGGGCGATCGGCGTCAGTCGGTAGGCGTTCGGCACGAAAGCGTTGGCGGCTTCGAAGGCGGCCAGCGGGCCGGCGGCATCGAGCACCTGGAAGCCGGGATAGAGGAGAAAGGCGATCTGGCGGGACATGGCACGAAATGAGGGTTGGCTGTCATTTACGCCATAACTCTAGCGAGCGACGATGGGCGGGTCAAAACTTTCCGGGAGTCGCACCATGAATCGCAACGTCGTCCTGCTGGCGCTGAGCCAGGCGCTGGCGATGACCGTCGTCAGTCTGATGTTGTCCGCCTCCGCGCTGGTGAGCGTGAGCCTGTCCGCGGCGTCGGGCTGGGCCACCCTGCCGCTGGCCGTGCAGTATCTGGCGACGATGCTGGCATTGCATCCGCTGGCCCGGCTGATGGCCCGCCGCGGTCGGCGTCCGGTGTTCGTCGGCGGCGCGCTGGTCGGCGCGGCCGGGCTGGCGCTGGCCGTGGCGGGCCTGCTGCGCGGCAGCTTTGCGGTGTTCGTGCTGTCGGGCTTGTGCGTCGGGGTGCTCGGCGCGGTCAGTCAGTTCTACCGCTTCGCCGCTGCCGAGGCGGTGCCGGCGGCGCAGCGCGGCCAGGCGATTTCGCTGACCCTCGCCGGCGGCGTGCTGGCCGCCTTTCTCGGGCCATTCATCGCCCGCAATACCCGCGATCTCGTCGCTACGCCCTTTCTTGCCAGCTTTGCGGCTTTGGTCGGGATTGCGCTGCTGGCGGCCGGAATCGGTGTGTTCCTGCGCCTGCCTGCACCGCCGCGGCCCGAAGCGGGGCGGCCGCCGCGCCGCTTGCGCGAGATTGCGCGTCTGGGCGATTTTCGGCTGGCGGTGGCCGGCGGCGCGGTGGGCTATGCGGCGATGGGGCTGCTGATGACGGCCACCCCGTTGGCCATGTTGTGCGTCCGCCACGATTTCGCCGCGACGGCGACGGTGATCCAGTGGCATCTTGTGGCGATGTTTGCGCCGTCCTTCGTCACCGGCCTCCTGATCGGCCGGATCGGCGTGCTGCAGACCATGCTGGCGGGCGGGGCGCTGGTGCTGGCGGGCATCGGCGTCGCGCTGAGCGGGGAGGCGATCCCGCATTTCGGCGTCGCGCTGGCGCTGGTCGGGGTGGGCTGGAACTTCCTCTATGTGGGTGCCACGACCCTGCTCACCCAGACCTGCCGCGACGAGGAGAAGCCGGCGGTGCAGGCCTTCAACGACAGCGTGGTGTTCCTGTCCGTCACGCTGGCAACCCTGGGTGCCGCTTGGCTGGTGGATGAGCTCGGCTGGGCAACGGTCAATCGGCTTGCCGCGGTGCCAGTGCTGCTCCTCATGGCCGGCGTGCTGGGCGCCTTGTGGCGGCGTCGGGCAGGGCTGGCGTCGGCCGCCTGATCTCCCGTATCCTCGTCGGCTTTGCAAAGCGTCGCGGCTCCGGCCCGAAGGAATTTCATGGTTCTGCAAGCGGATTCAAAAACCACCCGGCCGGTGCGGGCGGTGCTGTTCGACCTGGACGGCACCCTGCTCGATTCCATCCCCGATCTGTCCGAAGCCTGCCATCGCATGATGGTCGAACTGGGACGTCCGCCCCACGGCATCGAGGCGATCCGCACTTTTGTCGGCAAAGGCATGGTCAACCTCGTGCGCCGCTGTCTGGCGGAAAGCGGGTCGGCCGATGCCGCGGAAGTCGAGGCCGCCGTCGATGTCTTCCGGCGCCACTACGCCGAGGTGAACGGCGCCTGTACGCTGATCTACGAGGGCGTCGTGCCGGCCTTGGAAGCGCTGCGGGCGTGGGGCGTTCCGATGGCCTGCGTGACCAACAAGCCGGCGGCTTTCACCCAGCCGCTGCTTGAACGGATGGGCATCGCCGGCTTCTTCGGCGCCACCGTGAGCGGCGACACCCTGGCCGAGAAGAAGCCCCATCCGGCGCCGCTGCTCCATGCCTGCCGCCTGCTCGGCACCGCTGCGGCCGACGCGCTGATGATCGGCGATTCCGCCAACGACGCCGACGCCGCCCGCGCCGCCGGCATTCCGGTGCTGCTCGTCACCTACGGCTACAGCGAAGGCGTGGCGGTGGACAGCATCGAATGCGACGGGCTAATATCCAGCCTCCTGGATGCGCTCCCGCTCATCCGCCGCTGAAACCGGACACACCCATCCATCGTGACCCGCAAGCGCATGATTTTCGTCGAGGAGTTCCCTGCCGTTCGTATCCCCCGCTCCGGCGGATGCGGCGGCCGGTCATGGCTGTTCGCCTGAACAGCCCCGAACTGCCACGGGCCGCGCCCGTGATACCCTCGCGAAAAAGCATCATGTCCTTCCGGAGTCTCCATGACCGAAGCCGAATTCAACGCCCTGGCCGACCAGGGCTATAACCGCATTCCGGTTACCCTCGAAACCTTTGCGGATCTCGATACCCCCCTCTCTGTTTACCTGAAGCTGGCCAACGCGCCCAACTCCTACCTGCTCGAATCCGTGCAGGGCGGCGAGCGCTTCGGACGCTACTCGATCATTGGTCTGGCCGCCCCGACGCGCATCGAAGTGCATGGCCGCACGGTGCTGTTGCTCACCAACGACCGCCTCGTCGAACGTCGCGACTACGGCGATCCGCTCAACTACGTGGCCGAGTTCATGGACCGCATCAAGGTGCCGCCCCGCGACCACCTGCCGCGTTTCGCCGGCGGCCTGGTCGGCTGCTTCGGCTACGACACCGTGCGCTACATCGAGCCGCGTCTGGCCAAGACCGAGAAGACCGACGCCCTCCACACGCCGGACATCCTGCTGCTGCTGTCCGAGGAAATCGCCATCGTCGACAACCTCTCCGGCAAGCTCACCCTGGTGGTCTACGCCGAGCCGGAAGTCCCCAACGCCTACAAACGCGCTGTCAAGCGGCTCAAGGAACTGCTCGGCAAGTTGCGCGAGCCGGTGCCGGTGCCCGCCAACCTGACCGCCGCGCCCACCGAGCCGGTGTCCAGCTTCGGCGAGGAAGCCTTCAAGGCCGCGGTGCAAAAGGCCAAGGATTACATCGTCGACGGCGACATCATGCAGGTGGTGCTCAGCCAGCGCATGAGCAAGCCTTTCGGTGCCAGTCCGCTGGCGTTGTACCGGGCGATCCGCAGTCTCAACCCGTCGCCCTACATGTTCTATTTCAACTTCGAAGAGTTCCAGGTGGTCGGCGCCTCGCCGGAAATCCTGGTGCGCCTCGAAGACAAGGATGTCACGGTGCGGCCCATCGCCGGCACCCGCAAGCGCGGCGCCAGCCACGACGAGGATCTGGCCCTCGAAAAGGAACTGCTGGCCGACGAGAAGGAACGCGCCGAGCACACCCAGCTCCTCGATCTCGGCCGCAACGACTGCGGGCGCGTCGCCAAGACCGGCAGCGTGCGCGTCACCGAGCGTTTCACCGTCGAACGCTATTCCCACGTGATGCACATCGTCTCCAACGTCGAAGGCAAGCTCAAGGACGGCCTCAATGCGCTGGCCGTGTTGCGCGCGACCTTCCCGGCCGGCACCGTCTCCGGCGCGCCCAAGCTGCGGGCGATGGAAATCATCGACGAACTGGAGCCGACCAAGCGCGGCATCTACGCCGGTTCGGTCGGCTACCTCGGCTTTCACGGCGACATGGACCTCGCCATCGCGATCCGTACCGCGGTGGTCAAGGACGGCATGATCCACGTCCAGGCCGGGGCCGGCATCGTCGCCGATTCCGATCCGCAGTCCGAATGGCTGGAAACCCAGAGCAAGGCCCGCGCGATGCTCCGCGCCGCCGAAATCGCCGAAGCCGGACTCGATACCTCGCTGTGAAGGCCATGAAAAAGGCCGCCCGGAGGCGGCCTTGCACGGGCTTCGCGGGCGTCCTAGAAGGCGACGCCGACCTTGGCCTGCACCAGCCAGTTGTCCGCGCCTTCGCGGCCGGCGGAGACGGTCTTGTTCACCGTGTCCTGCCAGCGGGCGCCGAGGCCCAGATTGAGCTGGCCGATCCGGTAGTCCAGGTCGGCGCCCACCTGCCAGGCGAACATGTCGGTGGTGCGGCTGCCGCTGTCGGCCTTCACCCAGCCGATGCCGGGGCCGACGCCGAGGGTCAGATCCTTGGCGATCGGCGTGGTCCAGCGCGGATTGAGTTCGACGGTGGTCAGATCGAGGCCGCTCTTGTCGAACTTGGTCACCGACAGCTTGGTGCGGATCACGCCGGTGGGCGTTTGCAGCAGGCCGCAGTTCATGGCCAGCTCCAGACCCCAGGCGCCGCTGCTGCTGACGTGCTGCGGATTCATCACGCCGCCGGTCACGGAAGCCACGAAGGCCGGGGTGTAGCCCTTGTCGGCGATGGGCAGGAATTGCCAGTCGCCGGCCAGGGCCGGAGCGGTCGTGGCAGTCAGGGCGGCGGCGGCGAGCAGGATGCGGGCGATTCTCATGATTCTTCCTTTTTGTCATGTGGAAAACGGACAAATGATTCCACAGCCCGCCGCGGGCTGTCGGTAACCATGGTTACAAAGCTTTGCCGGCCCGCGCCCGTCCTGCGGCGCCCGGCCGGATTCAATGGACAATATGCAATTGCGCCCGCAGCCCCGAGCCACGCTCGCGCGGCCGGCCGCATTTCCGGAAAGGATTTCCAGCCATGCTGCTGATGATCGACAACTACGACAGCTTCACCTACAACCTCGTCCAGTATTTCGGCGAGCTGGGGGCCGAGGTCAAGGTGTTCCGCAACGACGAAATCGGTGTGGAGCAGATCGCCCATCTCAAACCCGACCAGATCGTCGTTTCGCCGGGGCCGTGTTCGCCCGCCGAAGCCGGCATCTCGGTGGCCGCCATCCAGGCCTTCGCCGGCAGGATTCCGCTGCTCGGCGTCTGCCTTGGCCACCAGAGCATCGGCGCGGCCTTCGGCGGCAAGATCATTCACGCCAAGAAGCTGATGCACGGCAAGGTGTCGCCGGTGCATCACCTCGACAAGGGCGTTTTCAAGGGACTGCCCAATCCGCTGACCTGCACCCGCTACCACTCGCTGGCCATCGAGCGCGAAAGCCTGCCGGACTGCCTCGAAGTCACCGCCTGGACCGACGACGGCGAGATCATGGGCGTGCGCCACAAGACTCTCGCGGTGGAAGGCGTGCAGTTCCACCCGGAATCCATCCTGACCGAGCGCGGCCACGATCTGCTGCGCAACTTCCTCGAACAATCCAAGAACGCCTGACCGGAGCCCGAACATGACTTTTTCTGCCCAGGAAGCCTTGCAGCGCACCATCGATCACCGCGAGATCTTCTTCGACGAAATGCTTTCACTGATGCGCCAGATCATGGCCGGCGAGATTTCGCCGGTGATGACCGCCGCCATCCTCACCGGCCTGCGGGTCAAGAAGGAAACCATCGGCGAGATCGCCGCCGCCGCCACGGTGATGCGCGAACTCTCCACCAAAGTGATCGTGCCGCCGCCCAACGAGCATTTCCTCGATGTGGTCGGCACTGGCGGCGACGGCTCCCACACCTTCAATATTTCCACCGCCACGATCTTCGTTGCGGCGGCGGCGGGCGCCCGCGTGGCCAAGCACGGCGGACGCAGCGTGTCGAGCAAATCGGGCAGCGCCGACGTGCTCGAGGCGCTGGGCGTCAAGCTCAACCTCACCCCGGAGCAGGTTGCCGAGTGCATCGCCGAAACCGGAATCGGCTTCATGTTCGCCCCCAACCATCACGCCGCGATGAAAAACGTGGCGCCGGTGCGGCGCGAGATGGGCGTGCGCACGCTGTTCAACATCCTCGGCCCGCTCACCAATCCGGCCGGCGCGCCGAACACCTTGCTGGGCGTGTTCCATCCCGATCTGGTGGGGATCTGCGTGCGCGTCATGCAGCGCCTTGGCGCCAATCACGTGACGGTGGTCTACGGCCGCGACAGCATGGACGAAGTCTCCCTCGGCGCATCGACCCTGGTCGGCGAACTGAAGGACGGCCAGATTTACGAATACGAAATCCACCCGGAGGATTTCGGCATGACCATGATGTCCAGCCGCAACCTCAAGGTCGCCGACGCCGAAGAGTCGAAGCAGATGCTCCTCGGCGTGCTCGACAACAAGCCGGGCGCACCCCGCGAGATCGTCGCGCTCAACGCCGGCACCGCGCTTTATACGGCCAACGTCGTCGACTCCATCGGTGCCGGCATCGCCAAGGCGCGGGAAGTCCTGGCTTCGGGGGCGGCGCGCGCCAAGTTGGACGCCTTCGTCGCCTGTACCAAAAAGTTCGCCTGAGGCCGCCTATGAGTGACATTCTCAACAAGATTCTCGCGGTCAAGCGCGAGGAAGTCGCAGCCGCCCGGGCGGCGGTGTCCGATACGGCGGTGCGCGAGCTGGCCGCGGCGCAGGCGCCGGCGCGGGATTTCGTCGGCGCCATCCGGGCCAGGATCGCGGCCGGCGGCGCGGCGGTGATTTCCGAGATCAAGAAGGCCAGCCCGTCGAAGGGCGTGATCCGAGCCGACTTCCGTCCGGGCGAAATCGCCGCCAGCTACGCAAAGGCCGGCGCAGCCTGCCTGTCGGTGCTGACCGACAAGCAGTTCTTCCAGGGCTCGCCGGAATACCTGAAAGTGGCCCGTGCCGCCTGCAGCCTGCCGGTCCTGCGCAAGGATTTTCTGGTCGATCCCTATCAGGTCTACGAAGCCCGGGCGATGGGCGCCGACGCGATCCTGCTGATCGTTTCGGCCCTCGGTCTGGGCGAGATGCAGGAGATGGAAGCCATCGCCGAAAGTCTCGGCCTGGGTGTGCTGGTGGAGGTCCATGACGGCGCCGAGCTGGATCTGGCGCTGCAGTTGCGCACGCCCCTCGTCGGCATCAACAACCGCAACCTGCGCAGCTTCGAAGTCAGCCTGCAGACCACGCTCGGCCTGCTGCCGCGGGTGCCCGCGGAGCGCATCGTCGTCACCGAGTCGGGCATCCTGACGACCGCCGACGTGGCGCTGATGCGCGGCAACAAGGTCAACGCCTTCCTCGTCGGCGAAGCCTTCATGCGCGCCGACGACCCCGGCGCCGGTCTGGCCAGCCTGTTCGGCTGACCAATGAGCGAGGCGCCGCAAACACCGTCCCCGGAGTCGCCGGCGCCGCCCGTGCGTCCGCGCGGCGAAGGCTGGGGTGCGCGCCTCGTGCGCGGCTTGCTGGCCGGCGCGCTGGCGCTGGCCGCGGTCGTCGTGGTGCTGATCGGTTGGCTGGGCGGCACGCAATCCGGCCTGCAGTCCGTCATCGATCTGGCGGTCCGGCTCAGCGGCGGGAGCGTCAGCGTCGAAAACGCCGAGGGTTACGTGTTTGGGCAGCTCAAACTCGGCGCCCTGCATGTGCGCACGCCGACCCTGCATCTCGATATCCGCGACCTGACCATCGACTGGCGGCCCGCCGCGTTGGGCAGCAGCGGGCTGGAGATCGCCAGCCTGTCGGCCGCCGAAGTCGCGGTCGCCAGCGCTTCGAGCGACGAGCCGACGACGCTGCCGGCCAGCCTCGAATTGCCGAAGGCGGCGCGTATCGACCGTTTCCGGATCGACCGCCTGTCGATCGGCAAGCTCATCGACGGCCAGCCCGCGCCGCCCGACATGGAGGTGACGGCGCTCTCCGGCAGCCTCGTCTCCGACGGCCGTCGGCACCGCCTTACCGATTTGAAGGCCGCCGCACCCTTCGGTCGGCTCGCCGCGAACCTCGAACTCGACGGTCGCCGGCCTTTCCCGCTGGGCGCCACGGCCAGCCTCGCCACCCGTCAGGCCGACGAAGCCTATACGGTGGAGGCCCGCGCCAGCGGCAATCTCGAAAACCTGCAGCTGGACGCAACGGCCAGCGGCGCCGGCATGGACGGCCGCGCCGCCATCGTGGCCACGCCCTTCGCCGCGCTGCCGCTGCAGTCGGCCAAAGTGCAGCTGCGCAACGCCGACCCGAGCCGCTTCCACGCCGCCGCGCCCAAGGCGCAGCTCGACATCGACGCCGACTTCGAGCCGTCCGTCGCGCCCGGCTCGGTCGCCAGGCCGGGGGCTGCCGACTGGATCGTCAGCGGCCCGCTGCGCATCGTCAATCGCGCGCCGGGCAGCTACGACAGCGGTGCGCTGCCCCTCGAATCCCTTGCCGCCCGCCTGCGCTGGGCTGGCGGCGAACTGGCCGTTTCGGGCCTCGAACTGCATCTGCCCGGCAAGGGCCGCGCCGACGGTTCCGTCCACTGGCTGGCGCCCAAGGATGCAGGCAAGGGCTTCGGCGCGCTGGATGCCGAGTTGCGCATCGCTGGACTGGACGCCCGCCAACTCGACCGACGCGCCGTCGCCACGCGGATCGCCGGGCGCATTTCGGCCAAGGCCGACGCCGAGGCCCAGACCGTCAGCGCCGATCTCCGCGATCCGCAACTCGCCCTGCGGTTCGAGGCCCGTCACGCCGCTGGCTTCCTGGCCATCGAAAAACTTCTCGCCAGCGCCAGGGCGGCCCGCCTCGAGGCCAGCGGCAAGCTGCAGCTCGGCGGCGCCGGGCATTTCGAAGCCGCCGGCCAGTTGCTGCACTTCGACCCTCGCGCCTTCGTGGCCACCGCGCCGGCTGCCGATCTCAACACCCGGTTCAGCCTTTCCGGGCAGCGCCAGCCGCGCCTCGCCGGCAAGCTCGCCTTCGATCTGGCTCCCAGCAGCCTCGACGGCAAGCCGCTGGCCGGAAAAGGGGTGCTGGCGGTCGACGGGGCGCGTCTTGCCGATGCCGATCTGAGCCTCGAAATGGCGGGTAACCGCCTGTCTGCCAAGGGGCGCTACGGCAAGCCCGGCGATGCGCTCAGCGTGCACCTCGACGCGCCAGCCCTGGCTGCGCTGGGCCACGGCCTCGCCGGACGCGTGGCGCTCGATGGCGTGCTGCGCGGCAGTGCGGACCACCCGGCAGGGGAGTTCGAACTGCGCGGCGAAAAGCTCGGCTTCGGCGCGCTGCGGGTCGACGCCGCAGAGGGCCGCGGCCGCCTCGCCGAAGGGCGCAACGGCGCCATCGCGGTGAAAGTTGGCCTCACCGGCCTCGGCCTGGCCGACGAGCGGGAGGCGCGGGTGCGCAGTGCCGCTTTCGTCTTCGAAGGCAGTCGGGCCGCCAACACGGCGCACCTCGAAGCGCTCGGCCGCGGGGCCAATTCGGTGCGCATCGAGCTGGCCGGCGCGCTGTCCGACGGGCCGCGCTGGGAAGGGCGGCTCACCGCACTCGAAACGCGTGGCGACTATCCGGCCACACTCGTTGCGCCAGCGCCGCTGCTGCTTTCGGCCGATGCCGTGCGCCTGGGGGCGGCCGAACTGCGGGGCGGCGCCGGCGGGCGCTTCCGGTTCGACGACACCCGCTGGCAGGCTCGCCATCTCGTCGCGCGGGGCAGCGTCAGCGCCGTGCAGGTCGGGGTGATCATCGATCCGAAGACCCGCGCCGTGAAATCCCGCGGCGATTCGCTGCAGATCGGCGGCGAGTGGGACGTGGATATCGCCGAACAGGTGAACGGCCTGGTGCGCTTCTACCGGGAAAAGGGCGATCTCGAACTGCAGGGCGATTCGCCGGTGAGCCTTGGCCTCGACGATCTGCAGATCACGCTCAACGCCACCGCCAACCGGCTCGCCTTCGGTTTTTCGGCCCACGGCAGCCGGCTCGGCAGCGTGTCGGGGGCCGGCACTGCGCTGGCCGAACGGGCCGCCGACGGCAGCGTGCGCCTCGTGCCCGGCGCGCCGCTGCTCGGCTCGGCGCGTCTCGATATTCCCTCCATCGCCTGGGCTGGTCCGCTGGCCGACCAGAACCTCAAGACGGACGGCAGCCTGAAGGGCGAATTCACGCTGGCGGGCACGCCGGCCCAGCCGGAGACCGCCGGACGCATCCGCGGCGAACAATTGTCCTTCGTGATGGCCGACCAGGGGCTGCACCTGTCCGGCGGCACGCTGCTGGCGGATTTCAACCGCGACCGCCTGCGTCTGGAGGAATTCAGCTTCGTGTCGCCCAACCGGGTCAAGCCGGGCGAAGGGCGCATCGACGTGGCGCGGCTGACCGCCACGCCGGGCACGCTCAAGGCCCGTGGCGAAGTGCAACTGGCCAGCGGAGCGGGGCACTTCGACTTCGCCGCCGAGCGCCTGCCGCTTCTCCAGCGGGCGGATCAGTGGCTGGTGTTGAGCGGCGAGGGCGAGGTGATCACCGGCTGGAACTCGGCCCATCTCAAGGGCCGCCTCGCCGCCGACGCCGGTTTCGTCGAACTGTCGCGCACGCCGGCGCCCAGCCTCGGGGACGACGTGGTGGTGCTCGATCCGGCCCGGATCGGCAAGCCGGCCGCCAGTCCCTTCAAGATGTCGGTCGATCTGGCGATTGGCCTGGGCAATGCGCTCTATGTGAAAGCGCTGGGGCTCGATACCCGGCTGGCCGGCGATCTGCGCCTCAATTCCGGCGAGGGCCGGCCGCTCGCCGCCACCGGCACCATCAACACCGTCGGCGGCGTCTTCGAGGGCTACGGTCAGAAGCTCTCCATCGAACGCGGCATTCTCAGCTTCAACGGCCCGGTCGCCAATCCCGGACTCAACGTGGTGGCCCTGCGCAAGGGGCTGGCGGTGGAGGCGGGGGTCGGCATCAGCGGTACGGCGCGTCGCCCGGTGGTGCGGCTGGTGTCCGAACCCAACGTGCCCGATCCGGAAAAACTCGGCTGGATCGTCCTTGGGCGTCCGCCCGATCAAGGCTCCGGCGGCGAAATGGCGCTTCTACTGCCAGCCGCCCAGGCGCTGCTCGGCGGCCCCGGCGGCGGCTTGTCGGCCAATCTGGCCAAGGCGCTGGGTTTCGACGAGTTTTCCATCGGCTCGGGCATCGATAGCCGCAGCCGGGTGCAGACCAGCAGCGTTGCCACCGGCAGCGTCACCGGCACGGCCTCGAGTGCGTCGGCGAGCACCGTGGATAGCGTGCCCGGTCAGGTCATCACCATCGGCAAGCGCCTGTCGGCGCGGGCCATGCTGTCGTTCGAGCAGAGCATCGCCGGCACGTCGAGCATCGTCAAACTCACCTATCAGCTCACCCGGCGCATTGCGGTGATCGGTCGCGCCGGCAGCGAAAACGCCCTCGACATGCTGTTCTCGCTGTCGTTCAAGTAGGCGCTGGCGCCGGGCTTGATGCAAATCATGGACGCCGCCCGGCGACTTGGGCGAGATGAAAGGCCCGCCTCCCGGAGTGCCGCCGTGCCCGAAATCCTCGATCCCCGCCGCGTTTCAGTCGCCGCCGTTTTTGCCGCCGTGGCCGGAGCGTGGCAGGCGTTCCGATGTTGCGTACGGCCTGCCGCCGGCTTTGCGGCGATCTTTGTCGTCATCGGGGTGGCGATTTTTGCGTTGCTGATCCACTTCGGTCTGGCGCCGATGATGCTGCCCTTCGCCGGCGGTTTTCTGCTGGTCGGCCCGGCGGTGCTGGCGGGCTTCTTCGCGCTGCATCGTGCCGTGGCCTCCGGGCGGCGAGCGGCATTCGGCGACGTGCTGGAGGGCTTCCGCCGCGCGCCGCGCGGGGTGTGGGGGCTCTCGGCGGCGTGCTGCCTGCTCTTTCTGATCTGGGTGACGGATGCGGCAACGGTCTATAGCTTCATGATCGGCGGCGAGGCGCAGGACGTCGCCACGGTGGCCCGCTTTCACGGGTGGACCGGCGCGATGGGCGCGGTGCTGGCCTGCATCGTTTTCAACATCACGGCTTTTGCGGTGCCGCTGCTTCTCGACGGTCGCGCGACGCTGGTCGGCGCGGTGACGGCCAGTGTCCGCGCCGTGTTCGCCAACCCGACGGCCATGCCGGTGTGGGCGCTGATCCTGGCGGTGGCGGTGATCGCCACCATCCTCTTTCCGCCGCTGCTGCTCGTTTCGTTGCCCTGCCTCGCCTTCGCCAGCGATCTGCTTTATCTTCAGGTCTATCCGCCGGAAAGCGCCCGGCCGGAGCCCAACCCGGAGAGATGAAATGACAGACAAAACCACCGAAACCGCCATTCTTGCCGGCGGCTGCTTCTGGTGCCTCGAGGCGGTCTTCCTGGAGGTTGAAGGTGTGAGCGCGGCCCAGTCCGGCTACATTGGCGGCCACGTGGAGGCGCCGACTTACGAAGAGGTCTGCAGCGGCGATACCGGCCATGCCGAGGCCGTGAAGATCGACTTCGATCCGCGCCAGATCGGCTTTGCCGAACTGCTCGACATCTTCTTCGCGATCCACGATCCGACGACGCCCAATCGTCAGGGCAACGACGTTGGCACCCAATACCGTTCGGCGATCTTCACCACCAGCCCGGAGCAGGACGCCATCGCCCGCGCCAAGATCGAGGCGCTCGCCTTCGAAGGCGAGTTCGACGCGCCCATCGTCACCGAGATCGAGCCCGCCGCTACCTTCTGGCCGGCCGAGCCCTACCATGCCAACTACTTTGCCCGTAATGGCGCCCAGCCTTACTGCCGGATCGTCGTCGGGCCCAAGGTGGCCAAGTTCCGCAGCGCGTTCGCCGGGCGCCGCAAGGGGAATTGACATAGAATCCGCCCGTCTTTAACCAGGAGCACTCCATGACCCAAACCACCACGGCGAGCGGCCTCGTCATCGAAGATATCGAAGTCGGCAGCGGCGCGGAAGCCAGCGCCGGTCAGCACGTCCAGGTGCATTACACCGGCTGGCTCACCGACGGCAAGAAGTTCGATTCCAGCAAGGACCGCAACGATCCTTTCGTCTTCCCTCTCGGCGCCCGCCACGTGATCGCCGGCTGGGACGAAGGCGTGCAGGGCATGAAGGTTGGCGGCAAGCGCAAGCTGACCATTCCGCCCAACCTCGGCTACGGCGCCCGCGGTGCCGGCGGCGTGATCCCGCCGAACGCCACACTGGTGTTCGAAGTGGAACTGCTGGCGGTGAAGTGATCGGCCTTTGCCGGATCTGACAACGGGCACCTGCGGGTGCCCGTTGTCGTTCAGGGGGCTGAGGTCAGCGGGGCGGCGGCGCGTCGGGCGGCGGAGGCGGGGCGTAAGAGCCTGTCGCCGGGGCGCCGGACGAGTACCGTCCGGAACGGAATTGCCCTTGTGGAACCGGCACTTGATGTCCTTTGGCGTACATGCATTGGATGTAGGCGTTGTCGTATTGCCGCTGGCTGCCGTAAGCGGAGCTCTGGGCAGCTTCGGTGCCGGCCATGCTGCCGAACAGCAGCCCGGTGCCGGCACCCACGCCGGCGCCGTTGTGTCCGCCGATGGCCGCGCCTGCCACGGCGCCTACCGCGGTGCCGAGTATGGCGCTACGGGTGCCGGCGTCGACGGCGGCCTGATCGGCGCTCTTGCCGCCGGTTTGATACTGGGCATATTGGCGGCAGTCCATGTCGTCGGCCCGGAACTGCTCGAAGTTTTTGCCGGTGCCGGGCAGCGCCATGGCCGTGGGGCCGGTCGGTGCGACGGCGCAGCCGGCGAGGGCGAGGATCGGCAGCGCGGCAACAAGAAGAACATGACGGGATTTCATGATCGGGGCTCCGAGGGGCTTAACGCGAAGACGGAGGCTGCGGGCTGACGCGCTGCCAGGGGCCGGGGCAGTCCTTGACGTATGGGTAGTAGGCCTTGGTTTCGGCACAGTAATACCAGTAGTTTTCCGGGGCTGGCGCCGGTGCCGCGGCCGGTTGGGATTGCTCTATATAGACCGGCGGGCTCTGCCGTTCGACGACGACGGGCGGGTAGTAGGCGGGCGGGTAGTAGGGATAGGGCCCGTAATACCCCGGACCCCAGTAGGGGCCGCCGATGATCGGCGCGCCGATGACGACGCCGATATGGGCATGCCCCCGGTCTGCCCGGGCGATGCCCGTGCCTGCGAGGGTGAGGACGATCAGGACGAGGATCAACTTGACGGCTTTCATGGCTGTTCCTTGATTGGCGGTGCAGAGGGCCGGCCCGATGCGATGCGCCGGTGCTGCGGACAGGGGCCGGCCCGCTTGTGGCGACCATCATCCGGCAGGGCGGCGTAAAGGGGTGTGCGCCCCGTGTAAAGGGATGTAAGGGCGGGGATGTATCGGCGCGGCCCGGTGCGGGCGCGCGGGGCAGGCGTTCAGCCGGCCTCGGCCAGCAAGTTCAGGATGTCCCGGCCGTAGGCGTCGAGCTTGCGGTCGCCGACGCCGGAAATGGTGGCCAGTTCGTCGATGCTGTCCGGCTTTTGACGGGCGATGTCGCGCAGGGTGGCGTCGTGGAAGATGACGTAGGCGGGAACGTTGCGTTCCTTGGCGGTGCTGGCGCGCCAGGCGCGCAGGCGTTCGAGGAGGGCGGCTTCTGCGCCGGTGGCGGCGGGCCAGTCGACGGTTTTGCGGGCGGTGCCGACATTGCGGCCCTTTTTGGGCGCGGCGACGTCGAGGCGCATCGTGAAGGCCGCTTCGCCGCGCAACAGCGGGCGGGCGGATTCGGTGAGGGTCAGGGCGCCGTAGCGTTCGTGATCGACGGCCAGCGCGCCGTGGGCGACGAGCTGGCGGATCAGGGTGCGCCAGCCTTTGTCGTCGAGTTCGGTGCCGATGCCGAAGGTGCTGACCTGATCGTGTTGCCACTTCTTGACGTTTTCGGTGGCCTTGCCGATGAGGACGTCCACCACATGGGCCGCGCCGAAGCGGCTGCCGGTGCGGAACACGCAGGACAGCGCCTTTCTGGCCGAATCGGTGGCGTCGCGGGTTTGTGGCGGATGCAGGCAGGTGTCGCAGTTGCCGCAGGGCTCGGATTCCTCGTCGAAGTAGCCGAGCAGGCGCTGGCGGCGGCAGCCGGTGGTTTCGCACAGGCCGAGCAGGGCGTCGAGCTTGGCGGTGGCGACGCGCTTGACCTCGGGGCCGGCTTCGCTCTGGTCGATGAAGCGACGCTGCTGCACCAGATCGGCCACGCTGTAGGTCATCCAGGCTTCGGCGGGCTGGCCGTCGCGGCCGGCGCGGCCGGTTTCCTGGTAATAGCCTTCGATGGAGCGGGGCAGGTCGAGGTGGGCCACGAAGCGCACGTCGGGCTTGTCGATGCCCATGCCGAAGGCGATGGTCGCAACCATCACGATGCCGTCTTCGCGCAGGAAGCGTTCCTGGTGGGTGGCCCGCTCTTCGGCGCCCAGGCCGGCGTGGTAGGGCAGCGCGGCGATGCCTTTCTCCTTGAGCCAGGCGGCGGTCTCGTCCACCTTTTTGCGCGAGCTGCAATACACGATGCCGGCTTCGCCCAGGTGGCCGTCGCGGATGAAGGCGAGGAGCTGGGCGCGGGGGTTGTCCTTGGGGACGATGGTGTAGCGGATGTTGGGCCGGTCGAAGCTGGAGACGAACTCGCGGGCTTCCGTGAGGCGCAGACGTTCGGCGATCTCGCGGCGGGTCTGGGCGTCGGCGGTGGCGGTGAGGGCGATGCGCG
>CALMXT010000288.1 GCA_937871125.1 uncultured Zoogloea sp.
GAGGCCGGCATCAGCTGCGCCTCCTCGATCTGGGACAGCAGCACAAAACCGAACTCACCGCCGGCGCACAGCCACAGCCCGGTCCGCGCCGCCGTTCCCTGGGGACTGCCGAGCGCCAGCGACGCCGCTCCCGCAATCAAGAACTTGCCGACCAGCAAGGCCGCCAGCAGCGCCAGCACCGCGGGCAGCGCAAGGATGATCTGCCCCACGTCGAGGAACATCCCCACGGTCACGAAGAACAAGCCCAGCAATACATCGCGAAAAGGCTTGATGTCCTCTTCCACGTGGTAGCGGTATTCGGTTTCCGAAATCAGCATCCCGGCCAGAAAGGCGCCGAGCGCCAGCGACAGACCCGCCGTCTCGGTCATCCACGCCAAGCCCAGGGTGATGAACAGCACGTTCAGCATGAACAACTCGGCCGACTTCTGCCGCGCCACGAGAAAGAACCAGCGCCGCATCAGACCCTGCCCGAAAAACAGCACCAATCCAAGCAAGACCACCGCCTTCACGGTCGCCAAGGCCAGCGTTCCGAACAGCGCATCCGCAGACCCCGACAGCGTCGGGATCAGGATCAGCAGCGGCACCACCGCAATATCCTGGAACAGCAACACCCCGATCGCTTCACGGCCATGCTTCGAATCCAGCTCCAGGCGGTCGGACAGCAGTTTGGACAGGATCGCCGTCGACGACATCGCCAGCGTGCCGCCCAGCGCAAAACCCGCGCCCCATCCCAGCCCGGCCAGCCGGCCAACGATCATCACCAGCACGATCGATGCCAACACCTGCATCGCCCCAAGCCCGAAGACAATGCGCTTCATGCTGTAAAGCCGGGCCAGAGAAAACTCCAGCCCTATCGTGAACATCAGGAAAACCACCCCGAATTCAGCCAGATAACGCGCGCTGTCGGAATCCGGCATCAGGTTCATTGCGTGCGGCCCGACCGCCGCACCGACCATCAGGTAGCCGAGCACCGGAGGCAGGTTCAGGGAGCGAAAGATGCCAACCACCAGAACCGCGCCGGCGAGAAGAGCAAGCACCAGTTCGAGGGTATTGACCATGGGGGCTTGAAGGGGCCGCCCGGAGCGGGCGGAATAGTCGATCTGATATACTCCTGTGCCCGATTATACCCACGCCGCCCATGAGTTCCGCCGTGATTGCAGCCCCGACTTCCGCCGCGCAGGATCGCGTTCTCGCCCTGGCCCGCCGCGTCCTCGAAATCGAGGCTGCAGCGGTCAGCGCCCTAGCCGAACAACTGGATGCCGGCTTTGTCACCGCCGTCGATCTGATCCTCGCCTCGAAGGGTCGAGTCATCGTTTCCGGCGTCGGCAAATCGGGGCACATCGGCCGCAAGTTCGCCGCCACCCTCGCCAGCACCGGCACGCCGGCCTATTTTGTACACGCCGCCGAAGCGGCCCACGGCGATTTGGGCATGATCACGGCCCACGACGTGCTGGTTGCCATCTCCTATTCAGGCACCGGCGAAGAACTGCTCAAGATCGTCCCGCTCGTCAAACGTCAGGGCGCACGCCTCATCGCCATCACCGGCCATCCGGAGTCGCCTCTGGCCCGCGAAGCGGACGTGCACCTCAACGGCGCGGTCAAGGAAGAAGCCTGCCCGCTCAATCTCGCGCCGACCGCCAGCACCACCGCCGCCCTCGCCCTGTCCGACGCGCTCGCGGTGGCCTTGCTCGACGCCCGCGGCTTCGGCGCCGACGACTTCGCCCGCTCCCACCCCGGCGGCGCGCTCGGCCGCCGCCTGCTCACCCACGTCTCCGACGTCATGCGCAGCGGTGCTGCAGTGCCCCACGTCGCCGAAGACGCCCTGCTCGCCGACGCCCTGATGGAGATGACCCGGGCCGGACTGGGCATGACCGCCATCGTCGATGCCGATCAGCATATCGTCGGCATCTACACCGACGGCGATCTGCGGCGCTCGCTCGCCAGCGGCTGCAATTTCTCCACCGCCCGCGTCGCCGACGTGATGAGCCGCAACCCGAAAACCATCCACGCCGAAGCCCTCGCCGTCGAAGCCGCCGACATGATGGAAACTCGGCGCATCAGCCAGTTGCTTGTGGCGGACGGAGAAGGACGCCTGATCGGCGCCCTCAACCACCACGACCTGATGCTCGCCAAGGTCATCTGATGCCCACCTACCAAACGCCCGCGGCGCGGAGCCACCGATGAACGGTCGCGGCCACAGCTTCTTTCCCATTGTGGTGCTGACTCTGCTCGCCGGCGTCTCGGTCTGGCTCGACCGGGTCACCCAGCAGGAACCGACCGCCAAAACGGACAAGACCCGTCACGAAACCGACTTCACGGCAAGCAATCTCACCCTTCGCCGTTTCGACCTCACCGGCAAGATCCAATACGTTCTGATCGCCGACAGCATGGCCCACTTCGCAGACGACGAATCGACCGAACTGGTCCATCCGCGCCTCAACTACACGAACAGGCCGGTACCCGTCTGGATCGAATCCAACCTCGCAAAAGTCAGCAAGGACGGCGAAGTCGTCGTACTGACCGACAAGGTTTTCCTGCGCCGCGCCGCCCACGACGACAAACCGGAATCCACCCTGCGCACCGAAGCGATGACCATCTGGCCCGACGACGAGAAAATGCGTGCCGACCAGCCCGTCACGCTGACCCAGGGCAAAACCGTCATCACTGCCGAACGCATGGATAGCGACAACATCGTTGGCGAAGTCCATCTCCAGGGCCACGTCCGCGGCACCCTTTACCGAAACACCCCGACGCCGAAACCATGAAACCAGTCTCCCGGCAGCGCCTCTTCATCGCCTCCCTCGCCCTTCTGGCCCTGACAACCCCACCGGCCCACGCCGAGAAGGCCGACCGCGGCAAGCCCGTCAACATTGAGGCCGACCGGGTAACGGTGGACGACAAGAACAAGATTCACATTTTCGAGGGCCACGTGGTGCTGACCCAGGGCACCCTGACGATCCGCAGCGACAAGCTGGTGGTGAGCCAGGACACCGAAGGCTACCAACGCGGCATCGCCACCGGCGGCGAAGGTGGCTTGGCACGCTTCCGCCAGAAGCGCGAAGGCAAGAACGAATGGGTCGACGGCGAAGGCGAGCGGATCGAACACGATGCCCGCAGCGAGCTCTCCCAATTCTTCCAGCGCGGTCGAGTCAAAAGCGGTGAAGACGAAGTCCGCGGCCAATACATCCAATTCAACGGCGTAACCGAAACCTATCTCGTCACCAACGGCCCCAACGCCACAACCGTACCCAGCCAGCAAAGCCGCGTCCAGGTCACCATTCAACCCAAAAAGAAGGATGGCGCAGCAGCACCCTGACCGGCCCGCCAGGCGAAAACCCGCACTCGCGATCGATCCCCGATCGGCCCCGCAAAATATGAACAAGCACTTGTTTTCAAAGGCATTAAAAATGCCAAAAATATTTTTGTGCGGCGCAACAAAAACTTATTGACAGACATCTCGGCATGGTTATAATGGCCACATTGCTGCAACGCACAAAACGACGTTGCATGATTTGAAATGTA
The DNA here is from genome assembly GCA_937871125.1 of uncultured Zoogloea sp. Lineage (GTDB taxonomy): Bacteria > Pseudomonadota > Gammaproteobacteria > Burkholderiales > Rhodocyclaceae > Zoogloea. The sequence continues at coordinate 3,523 of CALMXT010000288.1, forward strand.
GTTCATCTATCCACTTAAGGAGTTAGCCATGACCACGACCCCCGAGCAATTCGTTGCCGCCAACAAGGCCAATGTTGAAACCCTGCTGACCCTGGCCAACACCGCCTTCGCCAGCGCCGAGCGCATCGCCGCTCTGAACCTGAACACCGCCCGCGCCGTGCTCGAAGACACCGTTGCTTCCGCCAAGGCTCTGCTGGCCGCCAAGGACGTGCAAGAGCTGTTCGCGCTGCAATCCTCCCTGGCCCAGCCGGTTGTCGAGAAGGCTGTCGCCTACTCCCGTAGCGTCTACGAAATCGCCTCCCAGACCCAGGAAGAAGTTTCCAAGGTGTTCGAAGCCCAAGTCGCCGAAGCCAACAAGACCTTCGCCGCCGCTCTCGACAAGGCTGCCAAGTCCGCTCCGGCCGGTTCCGACGTTGCTGTCGCCGCTGTGAAGTCCGCCATCGCCGCCGCCAACTCCGCTTACGACAGCGTGACCAAGGCTGCCAAGCAAGTCGCCGAAATCGCCGAGTCCAACGTCAACGCTGCCACCAGCGCCACCGTCAAGGCTGTCAGCTCCGCCACGCCCGCCAAGTCCTCCAAGAAGGCTGCCTAATCGGCATCCCGACGGAAAGGCGATGCCTTCGGGCCTCGCCGGACTGGTAAAAAAAGCCCGCTCTGCTTCGGCAGTGCGGGCTTTTTTCGTTCACTCCGCCCGAGCTTCTCCAGTCAATTTTTCAGGGCCGGCAACAGTTTGGATGCAGAGGAGCGGGATACGTGATATTTTTCTCAGGTTGTGAAATCGCATCTCACAAGAACCCGGGTATCGAGGGATGCGCCGGACTGTCGTCAAAATAATTCAATACTGAGGGAAGACTAATGGCTACTGGGAAATCGAAGATCATTTACACGCTCACTGACGAAGCGCCGCTCCTCGCCACGTGTGCATTCCTTCCCATCATCCGGACCTTCACCGGCCCCGCAGGCATTGAAGTCGCCAAGGCAGACATCTCGGTTTCTGCCCGCATCCTCGCCGAGTTCCCCGACTACCTGACCGACGCTCAGAAGGTGCCCAACACGCTGGCCGAACTCGGCCGCCTGTGCCTTGAGCCGGACACCAATATCATCAAGCTGCCGAACATCAGCGCCTCGGTTCCGCAACTGACCGCCGCGATCAAGGAACTGCAGGCGCGCGGCTTCGCCATCCCGGACTTTCCCGAAAATCCGAAGACCGACGAAGAAAAGGCCATCAAGGCCCGCTACTCCAAGTGTCTCGGCAGCTCGGTCAATCCGGTTCTGCGCGAAGGCAACTCCGACCGCCGCGCACCGATGGCCGTCAAGCGCTACGCCCGCAAAAACCCCCACTCGATGGGCAAATGGAGCATGGCTTCGCGCACCCACGTGGCAACGATGAAGTCCGGCGACTTCTATCACGGCGAAAAATCGATGACGCTCGACAAGGCGCGCGACGTGAAGATGGAGTTGCTCACCAAGAGCGGCAAAACCATCGTGCTCAAGGAGAAGCTTTCCCTGCAAGACGGCGAAATCATCGACTCGATGTTCATGAGCAAGAAGGCGCTCTGCGATTTCTACGAAGAACAACTGGAAGATGCCCGCGAAACCGGCGTGATGTTCTCCCTGCACGTCAAGGCGACGATGATGAAGGTGTCACACCCCATCGTTTTCGGCCACTGCGTCAAGATCTACTACAAGGAAGCCTTCGAAAAACACGCGAAGCTGTTCGAAGAACTGGGCGTCAATGTCAATAACGGCATGTCCAATCTCTACGACAAGATCGCCAAACTGCCGGAATCCAAGCGCGAAGAAATCGAGCGCGACCTGCACGCCTGCCACGAACATCGCCCGGAACTGGCGATGGTCGATTCGGCCAAGGGCATCACCAACTTCCACTCCCCGAGCGACGTGATTGTCGACGCTTCCATGCCGGCCATGATCCGCATCGGCGGCAAGATGTGGGGTTCGGACGGCAAGCCGAAGGACACCAAGGCCGTCATGCCGGAATCGACCTTCGCCCGCATCTATCAGGAGATGATCAACTTCTGCAAGACCAACGGCAACTTCGATCCGGTGACCATGGGCACCGTGCCGAACGTCGGTCTGATGGCCCAGCAGGCCGAAGAATACGGCTCCCACGACAAGACCTTCGAAATCCCGGAAGCCGGCGTCGCCAACATCACGGACATCGCCACGGGCGAAGTGCTGCTCACCCAGAACGTCGAAGAAGGCGACATCTGGCGCATGTGCCAGGTCAAGGACGCCCCGATCCGCGACTGGGTCAAACTGGCCGTCACCCGCGCCCGCAACTCCGGCATGCCGGCAATCTTCTGGCTCGACCCCTACCGTCCGCACGAAGCCGAACTGATCAAGAAGGTTGAAACCTACCTCAAGGATCACGACACCACCGGCCTCGACATCCAGCACATGTCCCAGGTTCGCGCCATGCGCTACACGCTCGAGCGTGTGGTTCGCGGCCTCGACACCATCTCGGTCACCGGCAACATCCTGCGCGATTACCTCACCGACCTGTTCCCGATCATGGAATTGGGTACCAGCGCCAAGATGCTGTCCATCGTCCCGCTGATGGCCGGCGGCGGCATGTACGAAACCGGAGCCGGCGGCTCCGCGCCGAAGCACGTCAAGCAACTGGTCGAAGAAAACCACCTGCGTTGGGATTCTCTCGGCGAGTTTCTCGCTCTGGCGGTATCCCTGGAAGACCTGGGCCTGAAGACCGGCAACGAAAAGGCGAAGATCCTTGCCAAGACCCTCGACGAAGCCACTGGCAAGCTGCTCGACAACAACAAGTCGCCGTCGCCCCGCACCGGCGAACTCGACAACCGCGGCAGCCAGTTCTATTTGGCGATGTACTGGGCTCAGGCGCTTGCCGAGCAGAACGACAACGCCGAGTTGAAGGCCCACTTCGGCCCGGTCGCCAAAGCACTGGCCGACAACGAACAGAAGATCGTCGAAGAGCTGAAGGAAGCCCAGGGCAAGCCGGTGGACATCGGCGGCTACTATCTGGCCGATTCCGAAAAGTGCAAGGCCGTAATGCGTCCGAGCGCCACCTTGAACGCGGTGCTCAAGTCCGCACGCGTCTGATCTTTCGGCAGCACCAAACAAAACGCCGTTTCCTTCGCAGGAAACGGCGTTTTTTCTTGCCAGAAAGCGTCGAAACCGAAGTTCCGGCCCCAACCGAGCAAGCTACATGCGCTCAATCATTGCGTCGCCGAACTCCGAGCAAGACAGCTCATTGGCACCTTCCATCAGGCGGGCGAAGTCGTAAGTAACCTGCTTGTCGCCGATGGCCGCCTCCATGGAGCGGATCACAAGATCCGCCGCCTCCTTCCACCCGATGTGGCGCAACATCATTTCGGCGGACAGGATCAACGAACCCGGATTCACCTTGTCCAGCCCGGCGTACTTCGGCGCCGTGCCGTGAGTGGCTTCGAAGCACGCGTACTTGTCGGAGATGTTGGCCCCCGGCGCAATACCGATGCCGCCCACCTGAGCCGCCAGCGCGTCGGAGATATAGTCGCCGTTCAGATTACAGCAGGCAATCACGTCATATTCGGCCGGACGTAACAGTATCTGCTGCAGGAACGCATCGGCGATCGCGTCCTTGACGATGATCTCGCGGCCCGTCTTCGGGTTGGAAAACTTGCACCACGGGCCGCCATCGATGGGCTGGGCACCGAATTCCTTCTGGGCCAGTTGATAACCGACGTCACGGAACAGACCTTCCGTGAACTTCATGATGTTGCCCTTGTGCACCAGGGTGACGCTCCGGCGGTCGTTGT
>CALMXT010000289.1 GCA_937871125.1 uncultured Zoogloea sp.
TACTGGCGATCACCGCCCCGGTCAAATCGGTGCTGCCTTTGACTTTGAGCTGGAAGCCGCGGTCGCCGGCGAACAGCCCGCTTTGTTCGGTGACGCTCAGGAAGTCGCTGTCGATGCGGTTCTGGCCGGCGCTGGCGCTGGCGGTGCTGGTGCCGTAGCAGAACGGGGGAATGCACAGGCTGAGGCCGAAGCCGGCGCTGTGCTGCTCGCTGTGGAAGTTGCTGGCGTCCTGGACGCTTTCGACGGTGAGCCCACCGCGGATGTCGGCCTCGATCTGCTTGCCGGTGATGCTGGCACCGCGGAGCGTGGTGTCGCCGCCGATGTCGAGTCGGACCGTTTCGCCGGCGATCAGTCGGGTCTGGGTGTGCTGGAGATCGTGTCCGTCGCCTTTGCCCTGATTCTTGTTGGCGCCGATTTCGAGGGTGAAGCCGTTCTGACTGCCACCGAAGGAGTAGGCGACGCCGATGCTGGCGCCGCCGCTCGAGTTGGTGCTGGACTGGGTGTAGCGGCTGCTCGCCGCTTCGAGGCTGACGCCGCCATCGGCCTTCAGGTTGAGATCGCCCCCGGCTTCGATGCGGGCGCCGGTGGCCTGGATGCGGCTCGTTTCACCTTTGCCGCTGGCTTCGATGACGATGTCGCCCGTGGCGGCAATCTTGCTGCCGACGGCGTCGGCACTGTGCTGGACGACATCGCTGGTGTTGTTGCTGCTGCCCAGACTCACGCCCACCTTGACGCCGGTCGGATTGCTGACGGCACTGGCCACCGCAACGGTCTGGAGGGCAAGGGTTGCGGCGGCGAGCGCCTGGCTGCGGCTGTCGCGAGTCCGGCCGGCCGCTTCGACCGTGGCGGTGGCGCCACGGATCGCGTTGACGATCGGGACGCTGACGGTGCCGCCGAGGGCCGCCCGGTGGGCTTCGTCGTGGACGGTGCTGTCGCGCGTGGTAGCGGCGCTGTCGATCGCCACTTCGGCAGCGCGGATCGAGACATTGGCGCTGCCGGGCTGCGTGCCCAGGGCAAGAACGTCGCTGGCGCGTTGGGTGTAGGTTTGACCGACGCGTATATCCACGCCGCCGGCAAGGCTGGCTACCTGACTCCCGGTGAGCGTGGTGCTTGTCTCGGCGAGACTTCCGTTGGAGGCGACGTGGCCGATGGCCGGCTGCCAGGGCTTGCCGAGGGAGCCGTTCTTGGAGGCGCTGGAGGTGCTGGTGCTTTCGCTACTGCCCAGGGCCGCCACGACTTGCAGATCGCGCCCGGTTTCGATGCGGATATCGCCGTCCGCGACGACGGTGGAGCCCTGGACGACCATGTCGCGCCCGCTGCGGGTCTGGATCGCGGCGCCGCTGAAGGTGCTGCCGACGGCCTGGGCGCTCGACTGCGTGCCCGCCTGCGACGCTTGTTGGGAACCGCGGATATCCGCCCCCGCCTGGATGCCCAGTGTGCTGGGACCGAGTTCGAGTTGGGTGCCGACGAATTTGCCCAGTCCGGTCGCTTGACGCAGGGTTTGATTGAGATGGGTTTCGGACACGCTTTCGGTGGCCGCGCCGATCCGGATGTCGCGCCCGGCATCGAGCGCCAGCACTTGCTGGGCAACCAGCTGCGCGGCTTCGGTGCGGATGTCCCGGCCGGCCGCCAGATCGATGTTGGCGCCGTCCAAAGTCGTGCTCACCGCGCTCTGCCGGCTGACCGCATTGCGGGTGATGGAGGTTTTGCGGGAGAACAGATCGTTGCTGGTGATGCGTTGGGCTTCGTCGAAGGCGGCGGTCTTCTGGCCGGCTGCGAGCGTGAGGTCGTTGCCCGCATGCAGGGCGAGGTCGCCCTGGGCTTTGAGGGTGGCGGCGCGGGCGGTGAGGTTCTGGCCGGACTCGAGCAGGAGCTTGCCGCCAGCGTCGAGGGTGGTGCCGGTTTCCTGGCGGGTGGCGTCCTTGCGGTAGTTGGCGGAATCCCAGACGGTTGCCTGATTGCGGGCCGTGGCGACGGTGGCGAGGGTGAGGTCGCGCCCGGCCGAAACAACGGTGGCGCCGGTGCCGGCATTTTTGACGGTGGCGGCGGTAAGGCTGAGATCGCGCCCGGCGGCGGCGACGAGTTCGCCAGCGGCGGTGTTGCCGGTGATGTAGAGGCCGGCGATGCGGTCGATGCCGGTGTAGCTGCCCTGGGCGGTGGCGCTGCTGCGGGTGGTGCTGGCGACGCTGAGATCGCGACCGGCGAGCACGGCGAGGCGGTCGGTGGCCTCGACACGGCCGCCTTCGACCGCGACATCCTGTCGGGCGGCGACGGCGACGTCGGCCCCGCGGATGCGTCCGCCGAGGTTGCGGACGTTTTCGGCGCTGAGGCTGACCACGCTGCGGCCGGCCAGCGTGCCGCTGTTTTCGAGATCGCCGGACAGGGCGATGTCGAGGGTGTCGGCGGAAATCAGGGTGCCGCCGCCGTCGAGGTCGCCCTCGCGGACGCGGACGTAGAGACGCGGGACGAGGGCGTGGGTGAGACGTCCGTCGGGCAACGCAATGGCTTCGTCCACGAGCCAGACGATATCGCTGGTGAGCCTGGCCATCTGCTCGGCGCTGAGGGCGACGCCGGGGATGAGATTCCAGGCGCGGGCGTAGGTGGCGGCATTGCCGAGCAGGGCGAGATACTGGGCTTCGTCGTCGGCGTAACCGTCGAGGAAGCGCCGACCGGTGAGCTGGGCGACCTGCTCGCGAACCAGACGCTGTTCGTAGAAGCCGTCGCCGAGGCGCTTCTGCACGCTGGCCGGATCGACGGAAAGAATTCCGAGCATGTAGTCGGAGCTGAGCCACTGGCGACGGTCGGTGAAGCGCGGATCGGTTTCGACGATGTAACGAGCCTGAGCGTCGGGGTTGACGGAAAACAGGCTGGAGGCAGGAAGGCGGATGTCGGGCGCAACGCTGCGGATGACGACGGCGGGTGCGCTGCCGACCGGCGAAGGCCTCGGCGTTGCCGAGCTGTCGGGCGACATCGGGATCGAGGGGGCCGAAGCGGCTGCGGCAGCGGCGACCGGCGCCGGCGCGGCGGACGGCGTTATCGGCAGCGCAATGGTCTTGATGCCGGACAGCGCGGGCGCTTCGGCAGGGTCGGCGACCGCAGCGCCGCCAACGCTGGCGACGGCTTCCAATCCGGTCGGCTCGGGTCGGGCAATGCCGGCGCCGGCCTGGGGCGCCGCAACGCGGACGGAACCGATGGACGTCGTCGCTTCGGCCACCCGGACCGTCTCGGTCATGGTGGGCGCAGCGGCCTGGGCACGAACCTCGACGATGGCTCCGGCGCGGGTGCTGGAGGTTGCGGCGCCGGCGGACGCCGTCGTGGCGTTGACGGCGCCGGTCGCCCGCGCGCCGATCGCCGCGCCGGAACCCGCCGGAGCCGCGTTGCCGCGGACTTCGGCGACCGGCAGGGAGATCGTGGTGATTTCGTCGGCGGGACGATAGGGGGTGGGATCGCCCCACCTCCGGACCGAATAGCCTTTCCAATCGCCTTTGTACTTCGGCCAGGTCCGCACCGCCGTGCCTTCTTCGTGCACGACATGCACGCCTTCGCCATCCACGTTGCGCAGATTGGCGAGATCGCCGGACAGGGCGCCGCCGGCGAGAATCTGGCTCTTGTCGTTGAGCAGGTCGAGACCGCGGATGTTCATCGCACCGCCGGAAACGATCCGCGCCGGATCGGAACTGACCACTTCGCTCTGGCTGAGGCTGCGGGTGACGTCGTACTGAGTCCACCTGGTCATCAGCGGATTATCGATGGTGTCGTTGTAGCGCTCGATTGCCGCGTCGAGGGCCTTGTAGCGCGCGTCCGTGGTGGCTTCCCAGGTGGCGGTGGCATTGGCGTGGGCGGCCCATGCGGCATCGTAGGCCGCGGAATCCGCGGCGTAGGCGGCCAGGGCTGCTGCATCGCTGGCCTGTTGGATGTTGAACGTGGCCAGTTCGGCGGAGTAGGCGGCGCAGGCGCTTTCGCTGTAACCGGAACCGGCCTGACAACTCGATGCCCTGGCGGAATCCGGCGCAACAGGATTGAACAGCGTAGGCGTCACCGGCCGGACGACAGCCGGCGCGACCGGCGCCGGATCGGGGGCGGTGAGATGGAAATAGGCCCAGGCGGGATCGCTGGCCGGGTATTTCGAGGCAGCGATTTCGTAGGTCTGTCGACAATCCTCTCCGGGGTCCGAGTCGGAACAGCCCACTTCGCCCACCCGCAGCACCGGCGATCGACCCAGGACGCCATATTCGGCCGTCGCGGCGGACGACACCCAGATGAGCGCTTGGGCTTTGCTCCATTTCGTGAAAGCGAACATCGACATCGGGTACTTGCCGGGATTGCCTTCCGGCTGGATGTAGCGGATTTTTTCGGGGCTGCCGACGCTGGCGATGCGGGTGCTGAAGTGGGCGTTGCTGTTGGCGATCTGGGCGCTGGCGAGGCTCAGGGCGCCCAGCGCTTCGATGGTGGCGCTGCTGTTGTCGATGCGTCCGGCCATGCCGCCGGCCCGGCCCGAGTTGTCGAGGGTGCCGCCGATGGCCATGTCGCCAGCGCTGAAGATCAGCGCGTGTTCGCGGTTGACGAGGGTTTGCGCGGCGAGATCGAGCCGCTGGCGGGCGGCCAGGGTGGCGCTCCGGCCGGCTTCGGTATCGTTGGCGATGGTGTTGGCGCCGATCGCGAGGTGGTCGCCGTAAATGCGTCCGCTGCCGACGTTCAGCAGTTGGTCGGCATCGATGCGGGTTTCGCGGCCGTCGATGAGCCCCCGGTTGGTGAGCCTGCCGGATGCGGTCACGACGGTGGTATCGGCGCCGATGCTGCCCTCGGACGTGTTGTCGATGTCGCGGGCGGCGAGCCGGAGCGTCTGGCCGGCTTCGAGGGCGGCGCGGTTGACCAGATTGCCCGCGGTGACGAGACGGGCGTCGCCGTCGGCGCGGAAGACGCCGGTATGGAGGTAGTCGTCGGCGAGGCGGACGTCGATGTCGCCGAGACTCAGCAGTCGGCCGTCTCCGCCAAGCCGGGCAGCATCGATCTCGAGCAGGCGGCCGGCGATCAGCGTGCCGTCGGTGTTGAGGATGGACAGGCTGCGGGCATCGCCGGCGGCGGCATCGCGCACGCTGAGCACGGTGCCGGCGGAGATAAGCCCGCGGCGGTTGTCGAGCACGCCGGAGGCGACGATGGCCAGGGATTCGTCGGCGCGCAGGGCGCCGTCGCGGTTGTCGATGTCGGCCGCCCGGATTTGCAGGCTACGGCCTTCTATCCCTCGGCTGCCGTCCTGGGTCGCGACGTTGATCACGCGGCCGGCGGCGAGGGTGGCTTGACTGCCGGCGCGGATGAGGCTGCCCGTGTTGTCGATGAAACCGGCGCCGGTGTCGATGGCGAGATTGCCCAGCGCCTGGATCTGGCCGCCCCGGTTGTCGAGGCTGGCGGCATCGATGCCGAGGGATTTTTCGGCGCTGAGGACGGCACCGTCGCGGTTGAGAAGCTGGGTCGCACCGATCAGCAGATCGGAGGTGGAGCCGATGAAGCCCGCCGTGTTGTCGAGGAGGGCGCTGCGCAAGACGACCCGGCTTTGCCCGAAAATGCCGGCGCGGCTGCCTGAGCCGGTATTCAAGAGCGCCTGAGCGCCGGTGTCGACCCGCAACTCGCCACCGGCCTGGATGGTGCCCGCGGCATTGTCGAAGGCGCCGCTGGCGAGGCTCAGGCTCTCGCGGGCGGCAAGCAGGCCGGCGCGGTTGTCGAAGGCCCGGCCGAGGCTGTCGGCACCGATGCGGCGGCCGGCGATGCTGCCCCCAGCATTGACGATGCCCTGAGCGGAGAGGCTCAACGCGTCGGCGGCTTCGAGCCGTCCTCCCGCATTGTCGAGTTGCCCGGCACGGGCGACGACGGCGATTCCGGCGGCGGTGGAGGCGATCTGGCCACCCCGGTTGTCCACGCCGCTGGCGGCGAGTTCGAGTGCGCCGTCGGCAACGATGAGTCCGTTGGCGTTGTCCGCCGTACCGGCGATGTCGGCACTCAGGCTGCGCCCGGCGCTGAGCTGCCCGCCCCCGTTGGACAGGCTGGCCGCGCGCAGGGCCAGCGTGCCGGCCGCTCGGACGATGCCGGCGGCGTTGTCCAGCCGGCCGCCGGCCTGAATGTTCAGGGCTGCGCCGGCGATCTGGATGCTGCCCTGAGCGTTTAACAGATCGCCGACCGTCAGCGTCGTATCGCCCTTGCCGGCGACGCTGCCGAGTCGGTTGTCGAACAACCGGGTGGCGACGATGTCGGCCCTGCCCGTGCCTCCCACCAACCCACCGCTGCGGTTGTCGAAATCGACCGCATCGATGGCCAGACCGGCAGCCGCGACCAGACCGCCGACATTGGCGATGGCCCTGCCTTGCAGGCGCAGCGAGCCGTTGCCGGCCAGCGTGCCGTAGCTGTTGTCGAGGGTGTCGGCGCGGATGTCGAGGAGGCCCGCGCCGGCGTGCTCGATGCGACCGTCGGTATTGAACAGGCGGCCGGCCCCGAGCAGGAAATCCACGCCATTGCCGGCGATATAGCCACTGCGGTTGTCGAGCAGGCCGTCGGGCGCGGCGAGTACCAGGCGGGTGGCCGCGGGGCCGCTGCCGACGAGGCGGCCTTCCCGGTTGTCGAGGTTGGCGGCCTGGATGTCCAGGTGACCGGCGAGGAGTTCGCCGCGGCGATTGTCGACACGCCGGGTGTCGTCGCTGCGGGCACTCAGGGCAAGGGTGCCGGGCGTGACGATGCGGGCATCGGCGGTGAGGATGTCTCCGGCAGCGGCATAAAGGACGATATCGCCAGCCTGGGTGCGGCTGCCGGAGAGGTCCACGCTGCTGCCAGCGAGGGCGAGGCGACCGCCGGCCAGATTCTGCCCGACTGCGCTGAGCGTGCCGTCGGCAGCGACGTTCAGGTCGCCGCTGGCGGCGAGGCTGCCATCGCTGCGGATGCCGGCGCCGAGCAGGCTGGCCGCGGCACTCGCGAACCGACCGGCGGTGAGGTTCAGCGAGCCGTTTGCACCGATGAAGGTGCTGTTGGCCACATCGCCCCGGACCGCGATGAGGGCATTGCCGCCGGCGTAGAGCGTGCCGCTGTTTTCGAGGCCGCCGGCGCCGGCGTGAAGATCGCCTCCCGCGAGGACGAGGCCACGCCGGTTGGCGAGTTCGCCAACCAGTTCGAGCCCCAAGGCGCCGCGCAGCGCCTGCAGGCTGCCGTCGGTGTTGTCGAGGCCGGCGGCCCCAATGGACAGCGTGTTCTCGGCAGCCACGAGGCCACGCAGGTTGGCAATGCCGCCGTCGGCCCGAAGAACAAGACTCTGGCCGGCGGCGAGCTGACCGTCGGTGTTGTCCAGGCGGCCCGTCGAGAGGCTGCCCAGGCCGCCGGCGAGGATGCGGCCGGCGGCGCTGTTGTCGGTGGCGCCGGATACCGTCACGCCAAGCCCCGCGCTGCCTCCGGTGGCGACGAGGCCGCCCCGGTTGAGCAGGCTGCCGGCATCGACACGGAAGTCGCCGCCCGCGGCGAGACGGCCCCCGGTGTTGTCGAGCAGACCCGCGACCGTCACCGCGCCGGCATCCGGCCCGCCCTGGAGGATTTCACCGGCGGCATTGAGCAGGCTGCCGCTACGGATGTCGAGCCGGTTGGCGGAGATTGCGCCGCTCCGGTTGTCGAGCGCGTCGGCAGCGAGACGGATCGCGCCATTGGCGAGAAGCGCACCGCGCGGGTTGTCCAGCGCCGATGTGCTGAGGCTCAGCACACCGCTGCCGGCCTGGGCGATACGACCGTCGCCATTGAGCAGGGTGTGCGCCGAGAGGGTGAAATCGACACCGTTGCCGGCGATCGTGCCGTTACGGTTGTCGAGGACGCCGCCCGGCGCGGCGAGGGCCAGGAGCGTTGCGGCGGTGCCGCTCTGCTCGATGTGGCCGAACCGGTTGTCGATGTTGGCGGCGTCGATGCTCAGGTGACCGGCGACAAGGCTGCCCTCGCGGTTGTCGAGGCGGCTGTCGGCGGCGCCGCGGACGCTCAGCGCCAGTTCGCCGGGAGTGGCGACGCTGCCGCCCGCAGTGACGAGATCGCCGCTGCGGGCAATGACCGCAATATGGCTGCCCTGGGTGGTGGCGCCCGCCAAATCCACGCTGCTGCCGCCGTCGAAGACGAGTCGGCCCGCGGCGAGGTTGCGGCCGTGAGCGGCAAGGGTGTCGGTGGCGGCGACGACAAGCTCGCCGCTGCCGGCGAGACTGCCGTCGCCCTGGACGCCGGCACCGAACAGGCTGGCGGCGCTTCCGGCAAGGCGGCCGACCTGCAGGCGGACGTCGCCGGCGCCGGCCAGCGTGCCGCTGTTATCCATGAGGCCGGCGGCCTGGATGCGGAGACTGCCGGTGGCGTAAAGCGTGCCCGAGCTGATCAGGCTGCCGACCCGTGCGTCGAAGCCGCCGCCGCTGCCGATCTCGCCAAGGCCGTTGAGCACCGCGCCGCGGCTCTCGAGCACGAAGGGGCCGGCAAGGGCGCGCAGCTTGCCGGTGCCGTTGTCCACCTGGCCGGCGGCGAGGTTCAGTGCGTCGGCGCCGACGACGAGGCCGTGGCGGTTGTCGAAGGTGCCCGTCGTTTGAAGGTCGAGGGCGGCATCGGCGGAGATCGTGCCGTCGCGGTTGTCGAGCCGGGCGGCAGACAGACGGCCTGCACCGCCGGCGAGGATGGCGCCGCCGGCACTGTTGTCTATCCCGCCGGCGGCCGCCAGCGCGAGCGCGGCCGTAGCGCCGGTCTGGAGCGTGCCTTGACGGTTGAGCATTTCGCCGACCTGCAGCGCGGCGGCGCCGGTGCTGACAATGCGCCCACCGTCGTTGTCGAGCAGGGTTTCGGCGCGCAGGCTCAGGCTGCCGCCGCTCGCCAGCGTGGCGCCCCGGTGGTTGAAGACGGGGCTGTCGATGCGGATTCGGCCGGCTCGGGTGTCGGCGCCGTCGAGATTGGCCCGCTGGGCGTCGATGGCGAGGGCGCCGGCCGCGACGATGAGGCCTTGGCTGCCCGCCAGGTCGGTCACGGCAATCGACAGCGCGTCGTCGGCGGTGCCGCTGCCGGCGTGCTGGATCAGGCCGTCGGTATTGGCGAGGGTGTCGGCCGATAGCGTGAGGCGCCGACTGTTGGTGGCGATCCGGCCGCCACGGTTGTCGAGGCTGCCAGTGGCGATGACGGTGTCGCCGGAGCCGGTTTGCAACAGGCTGCCGGCCCGGTTGTCGAGATTGGCGACGCCGAGGTCGAGCTGACCGGCGCTGATCTGGCCGCCGCGGTTGTCGAGGCGTCGGGCCGGGCTGGCCGCGGCGATGACGACGGTGCCAGGTGCGGCGACGAGCGCCTCGCGGGTGCTGACATCGCCATCCGAGGCGGTGAGGGCGATGCGGGCGGCGCGGGTTTCGCCGGTGGCGACATCGACGCTGCGGCCGGTGAAGACGAGGGCGCCGGCGGCCTGGTTGCGGCCCTGGGCGACGAGGCTGTCGCGGACGTCGAGGGTCAGCGCGCCCTCGCCGGCCAGACCGGCGCCGAGCAGGCTGCCGGCGGTGCCGGCGAACCGGTACGCGGACAGGCTGAGATTGCCGGCGGCGGCGAGGCTTCCGCTGCTGCTCAAGGTGTCGGCGACGGCGATCCGCAGATCGCGCTGACTGTAGAGCGTGCCGCTGCTGACGAGGCTGCCGGCACGCAGGTCCAGATCGGTGCCGGCGAAGATTTCGCCGAGCGGGTTGAGGAGCGCACCGACGACATGGACACCCAGGCCGCCAGCCGCGCTGTGCACGAGGCCGCCGCGGTTGTCGAGACTCGCAGCGTCGACATCGAGCCGGCGCCCGGCGGCAAGCGTGCCGTCGGTGTTGTCGACGGCACCGCCAAGACGGACCGCGCCATCCTGCCCGGCCCGCAGGCTGCCGCCGGCGTTGCCAAGGGTGGCCGCGGCAACGCTCAGGTCGCCGCCCGCGACGAGGCTTCCGCCGCGGTTCTCGGCGGCACCGTCCACCGTGACGACGAGGCCGGCATCGGCGGTGGCGAGCACCTTGCCGGCCACGTTGCGCAGCTCGCCCGCCGTGAGATCGAGCCTGCCGTTGGCGACGAGGCTGCCACTGCCGTTGTCGAAGAGCGCAGTGGCGCGGATTCGGGCCGGGCCGCTGCCGCTCTGGACGATCTGCCCGCCGATGTTGGAGAGGCGGACGCTATCGATCTGCAGGCTGTCGGCGCGGGTGTCGCCGCCGTCGAGAATGACGTCGGTGGCGCCGATGCGCAGGCTGCCGGCGCTGAAGAGACTGCCGCGCGGGCCATTGAGGGTCGGCGTGGCGAGGCTGAAACTGCCGCCGCCGACGTGCTCGATGCGGCCATCGCTGTTGTCGATGGCGATGGCCGCAAGGTCGAGGGCGGCGCTGGCGGAAGCGAGGCGGCCGCCCTGGTTGTCGAAGCGTCCGGGCAGACGGATGGCAAGATCGGTGCTGCCGGTCTGGATCAGGCTGCCGGCCCGGTTGGAGAGATTCCGGGCGGTGAAGTCCAGGCGCGCGGCCGAGATTTGCGCGGCGTCGCTGCGGAAGGTGCCGGCGGCGCTGGCGCTGAGGGTTTCGTCGATGCCGATGCGGGCGCCGCTGGCGTCGATGTCGCCGGCGCG
>CALMXT010000290.1 GCA_937871125.1 uncultured Zoogloea sp.
TGCGTGAAAGTAGGTCATCGTCAGACTTACCCCATTCCCTCACCCCCTCAGGCTAAGCGCCTCAGGGGGTGAGGCCGTTTACTCCGGATACACAAAACCACTGAACCCCTCGCACGCGATAAACGTAAGCGTCGTCCCGAGACTGTCTTGACCCTAAGCCCCTGGCTGACCCATCTTCCCCCAACTCCTTAGCTACGCTAAACGTAGTGTCCACTACGCATAGAAGTGGGCACTTTCGTGAACGTTACCGAACCCCGCCGCACCCGTCTTCCGCGCGGCAGACGGGGGGCGCCCGGCAAGCTTCTCGATTCAGCGCTTTACGGCAGGATAACCTGCCTTGTCGAGCAGTCCGTTCCACTCCGCTGCGGCGAAGCCGGATTCGAGTTCGCGACCGACGGCCATGCTGGGTACGAAGGGTTCCTTGCCGAAGCGATTCTTGAACGCGGCGACGTCCTCGGCGCTTTCGAGTTTCGTTTCGCTGAAAGGCACTCCGCGTTTATCGAGCAGGGCGCGGCCATCGTCGCAGGGCTTGCCGCATTCCCGGCCCGTATAGAGGATGACCGGGAAGGTTTCCGCAGCCTTGCGGGTGGCGAAGGGGAGTTGCGAATTGCCCCGGTTGGGCTGGATCTTGCGTTCGTCAAACCGCTTGATTTCCTGGGGCGGCGGCTGGTCGCTGTATTGCACGTGACCGTCCTTATCCACCCACCGGAAGGCGGTTTGTGCCGCTGCCGGCAGCACGGCAGCAAGAATCGAAAGAAGCGGCGCGGCGGCAAGACAGCGGAGTTTCATCATGAGTTCACCATTCCACTGTGGCGCAGGAGGGCGTCGACCTGCGGTTCGCGACCGCGGAACGCCTTGAAGGATTCGAGGGCCGGACGGCTGCCGCCGACCGCGAGGATTTCGTTCCAGAAACGTTCGCCGGTTTCAGCGTCGAGAACACTGCCCTTGGGGCGGCCGTTTTCCTCGAAGGCGGCAAAGGCGTCGGCAGAGAGCACTTCGGCCCACTTGTAACTGTAGTAGCCGGCGGCATAACCGCCGGCGAAGATGTGGCTGAAGCTGTTGGGGAAGCGGTGCCAGGCGGGCGGAACCATCACCGCGACTTCCTTGCGCACCTCGGCGAGAAGATCCATCACGTGTTGGTTGGCGGGGTCGAAGTCCATGTGCAGCAGCAGATCGAACAGCGAAAACTCGAGTTGGCGCACTGTACCCATGCCGCTCTGGAAGTTTTTGGCGGCGAGCATCTTGTCGAACAGCTCTTTTGGCAGCGGGGCGCCGGTGTCGGCGTGAGCCGTCATTTCGCGGACGACATCCCATTCCCAGCAGAAGTTTTCCATGAACTGGCTGGGCAATTCGACGGCGTCCCATTCCACGCCGTGGATGCCGGAAACGGCCAGATCGTCCACGCGGGTCAGTAGATGGTGAAGACCGTGGCCGGTCTCATGGAAGAGGGTGATTACATCGTCGTGGCTGAAGGTGGCGGGTTTGCCGCCGACAGGGCCGGAGAAGTTGCAGACGAGGTAGGCCACCGGCGTTTCGATACCGCTGGGGATGCGCCGACGGGTGATTGCGGAATCCATCCAGGCGCCGCCTTTTTTGGTGTCGCGAGCGTAGAGGTCGAGGTAGAACTGACCAATCAATTGACCATCGCGTTCGATGCGGAAGAAGCGGACGTCCGGGTGCCAGACTGGGCCGGTGTCGGGCTTGATGGCAACCTGATAGAGCTTTTCGACGACGCCAAAAAGTCCCTGGAGCACCTTCGGCTCGGGCAGGTATTCCTTCACTTCCTGCTCGGAGAAGGCGTAGCGGGCGACGCGGAGCTTTTCGGAGGCGTAGGCCACGTCCCAGGGTTCGAGCGGGTCAAGACCGAGTTCGTCCTTGGCGAAAGCCTTTAGTTCGGCGAGGTCGCGCTCGGCGAAGGGCTTGGCTTTGACCGCCAGTTCGCGCAGGAAGCCGAGCACCTGTTCGGTGGATTCGGCCATCTTGGGGACGAGCGAGACGTCGGCGAAGTGACGGTAGCCGAGCATTCTGGCTTCTTCGGCGCGCAGGGCGAGAATCTGGCTGATCAGCGGGCCGTTGTTCCATTCGGGTTTGCTGTAGCCGTTGTCGATCTCGGCGGCGCGGGTGGCGTAGGCGCGGTAGAGGGTTTCGCGCAGGGCACGGTTGTCTGCGTATTGCATCACCGGCAGGTAGGACGGCATCCGGAGGCTGAATTTCCAGCCTTCGATGCCGGCTTTCTCGGCAGCCTCGCGGGCCGCGGCGATGTCGTCGGTGGGCAGGCCGGCGAGTTCGGATTCAAGGGGCACCACGTGGGAGAAGGCGTTGGTGGCGTCGAGAAGGTTTTCGGAGAATTTTGCGCCGAGGCTGGCCATCTCTTCCTGAATGGCCTGAAAGCGTGGTTTCTGGTCATCCGGCAGCTCGGCGCCGGAGAGGCGGAAGCCGCGCAGTTCATTGTCGATGATGCGCCGACGGGCAGGGCTGAGGGCGGCGTACTCGGGGCCGTTCGCGATCGCTTTATATTTTTCGAAAAGCTTAAGGTTTTGGCCTAATTCGGCGTAAAAGCGTGTGACCTCCGGCAACATGACGTTGTAGGCCTCGCGCCATTCGGGCGTATCCATCACGCTGTGCATGTGCGCGGCAACGCCCCAGGCGCGGCCCAGACGTTCGCTGTCGTTCTCCATGGGCTCGACGAAGTTGTCCCAAGTGGGCGCGGCGGGGTCATGCTGAAGGCGTTCGACGGTGGCGCGCAGGGCTTCGAGCAGGCTGCGCACGGCGGGCTCCACATGGGCGGGCTGGATGGCGTCGAAGCGCGGCAGTCCGGAGAGTTCAAGAAGAGGCGAGGTGGCGGGAGTCGTAGTCATTGTCGTTTTGAGGTGATCGGTTGAATGGTTTCATTTTGCCGAATTCCGCGCGGGGTGTCGCCTATGCCGCGGATAGTGCGGGATGAATGGACTGGGATGGTGGAGCGCAAGGGGGCTGGAGTGACAGACAAGGCATTGAATCTGACGGAGCAGGCTTTTCTGCACGCAATTTCGCAGGAACTGGAGCAAGGCGAGCTGCGTTTTCCCACTTCGATGGAAGTGACGATGCGGGTGCTGGAGGCGCTGGACGATCCGGACATGGATCTCGGGCGGATGTCTTCGATGGTGTCGGCCGAGCCCTTGCTCGCGGCGCGCACCGTGGCGCTGGCCAATTCGGCTTGGTACAACCCGGGCGGGCGTCTGGTGACCGATGTGCCGAAGGCGCTGGTGAGAATCGGCTTTGGCAAGTTGCGTGCGCTGGCCATGGCGGTGGCGGCGGAACAGCTGATCCACCGGGATGTGCTCAGCCCGTTCCAGCCGTTGATCCGCAAGCTGTGGGCGCATTGCGTGGATGTGGCAGCGACGGCCTGCGTGCTGGCGCGTCGATGTACCAAGCTTGATCGGGACGCGGCTTTCTTCGCCGGCATGGTGCATGACATCGGCCAGTTCTTCCTGCTCGCGCGGGTGTGGGAATACCCGGAAATGCTGCAGGACGACAGCCCCCTGTCGGACCTCGTGCGGATCTGGCATGCGCCCATCGGGCGGGCGGTACTGGCGGCGATGAACATGCCGCAGGAATTGGTGGATGCGGTGGACGATCCGGAAATGTACGGCGGGGTCTGGCCGCCGGAAAATATCGCCGACCTGATCTTCGTGTCGAACCTGATTGCGGAAACACGCAACCCGTTTTCGCCAGAGCAGGAGGATTTTCGTCATGGATTGGCCCGGGCGGCCACTTTCGGGCTGGATGAGGAGCGCCTTGCCGAAGTGTTGGCCGAGTCGGTCGAGGAGCGCCAGGCGTTGATGGATTTGTTCCGTGTCGCCTGATTTTGTTGCGTGGCCGTAAACGACGACAACCCGCCGAGGCGGGTTGTTTGCCGTGGGGCGTAGCGTGCTTGCCTTATAAGGTCTGACCGGTGAGCTTTTCGTAGGCTTCGACGTACTTGGCGGCGGTGCGGGCAATGACTTCTTCGGGCAGCTTGGGACCGGGAGCCACTTTGCCCCAGGTCAGGGTTTCGAGGTAGTCGCGCACATACTGCTTGTCGTAGCTGGGCGGGCTGATGCCTTCTGCGTAGCTGTCGGCGGGCCAGAAGCGGGAGGAGTCGGGCGTCAGGGCTTCGTCGATCAGGTGCAGGGTGCCGGCGGCGTCGATGCCGAATTCGAACTTGGTATCGGCGATGATGATGCCGCGGGTGGCGGCGTAGTCGGCGGCCTGGGTGTATAGCGCGATGGCGGCGTCGCGGGCTTCGACGACGAGTTGGGCGCCGGTCTTGCCGGTGCCTTTGAGGGCATTGGCCAGGACGGTGTCGGTGTGGGCCTGGGCCTTTTCGAAGCTGATGTTCTCGTCGTGGTCACCGACGTCGGCCTTGCTGGCCGGGGTGAAGATCGGGGCGGGGAGCTTCTGTGCCTGTTTGAGGCCGGCGGGCAGCGCAATGCCGCAGATGGCGCCGGTGTCTTGGTAGTCTTTCCAGCCGGAGCCAATCACGTAACCGCGCACCACGGCTTCGATGGGCAGAGGGGTGAGGCGCTTGACCACCAGCGAGCGGCCACGTACTTGGTCGCGTTCGTCCGCTGCGACGACCGTTTCGGGGTCGATACCGGTGAGCTGGTTGTGAACGATGTGCCCCAGCTTGGCGAACCAGAAGCTGGCCATGGCGGTGAGCACTTCACCCTTCCTGGGGATCGGATCCGGCAGGATCACGTCGAAGGCCGAAAGACGGTCGGAGGTGACGATGAGCAGCTTGTCGGCGTCGACGGCGTAGATGTCGCGCACTTTGCCACGTCCAAGGAGGGGCAGGCTGCGGATGGAGGATTCGAAGAGCGGAGTGGTCACGGTCTGGGGGTCCGACGGTCAAAAGCGGATTATAGCCGTCCGGCAGGGCGAGGGGCAGCGCCGGTGTGCGCCGCGGGCGCGGCGGCTGTTCCGGGTTCCGGCCGTCAATGCCCGTTTTCGACGGCGCTCAGGTGCTTTTTCATCCGCCGGGTGCCGATCGCGACGAACAGCGCGATGATCGGGATCGCCGCCGCGGTGAGTCCTTCGGGGGTGAGGGGTTCGATGTAGTGCTTGACGCCCTTGGCCATGTATTGCACCAGCTGCGAGGCGTAATAGGTGATGGCGACAACCGACAGGCCTTCGACGGTTGCCTGCAGGTGCAACTGGATCTTGGCGCGCCGGTTCATTTGCGCCAGGAGTTCCTGGTTCTGGCGTTCCAACTCGACTTCGACACGGGTACGCAGCAACTGGCTGTTGCGTGCGACCCGGCCGGAGAGGTCTTCCTGACGGCGGGCCATGGTTTCACAGGTGTTCATCGCGGGCAACAGGCGTCGCTCCATGAACTCGTGGAAAATCGGCAGGCCGACGATGCGACATTCGCGCAGCTCTTCGATGCGTTGCATGGCGAGGCTATGGTAGGCCCGGGCGGCTCCGAACCGGAAGGTGGTGCGGGCGACCGAGTTTTCGATTTCGGCCGCGAGGGTGGTGAGGTCGGCGAGGATGCCACGTTCGTCTTCCGGCGAGCGGGCGCCGCCGGTGCGATCCATCAGGCTGGCGAGGCGTTGTTCGGCGCCGCCAAGAAGGCGTCCCACTTCCTTGGCGACCGGAAAGGCCAGCAGCGCCATCAGACGATAGGTCTCGATCTCGACCAGGCGCTGGACGGTGCGGCCGGCTTGGCGCCGGGTCAGCGAGATGTCGATGATGAGAAAGCGTGAGAAGCCCTTGTCGAAATGGAAGTCGGTGAACACCCACGCGGCGCCGTCAGCGACGGTGGCACCGACGGTCTGGCCGGTGGGGGCGAGTTGCGCCATGACGCTTTCCGGGGTGATTTCCGCTGTCGAGCGTAGTTCGAGGTGAGTGGCGACGATCAGCTTGCCGGGCAGGTTCTGCAGCCAGTCGGCAGGTATCAGGTCGAGCGCCGTCATCGAGCCATCCAGGCCCTCGCCGTGGGCAACCGGCCGAAAAAAGGTGTAGCCGGAAAATTCGTTGTGCAGCTCCCATTTGAGTTGGACGAGCCCCAGGTCGATCAGCCGGTGGCTGCCTTCGGGGGTGATGGTCTGGCCGAAGTGTTCGGCAAGGCCGGCCAGATGCCGGAGCGCGGCGCCGGGAGGCTCGCCTTCGTGGTGCAGTGCGAGGTAGCTGATGAGCTGCGGGCTTTCCAGCGGTACCGGCGGGCGGGCGTGGAATTCGTCGTTGAGTGCCTGGCGCTGTTCGTGCTCGGTGAAGTGGTCGGGCAAGGTCATTGTGCGGTGCGCCAAACGTGATCGGGCATCCATCTTGCCGTTACGGTGGCCAAACTGGCAAGAGGGCGTGCGCTCAGAAGTGGCGCGCGATGCCGACGATGAGTGCGGTGAGGGCGGCGGCGAAAGTGAGCCCGAGCATGATGCTCAGGCTGCGCACGCGGCGACGAAGCTCTTCAGTGGCGCGGACGAGATCGGCGTTCTGGCCGGCGAGGGCGGCGAGCAGTTCGGCGCTTTCCTGCTGACGGACGTCGCTTTCGGCAAGGCGGAACTCAAGCGCGGCAAGCCGTTCGTCGGGGCGTATGGCGGGGGGCGATTCGGGGGGGCTTGCGGTGTCGGTCGGCGGGCGGTTCGCGACTTTTTGCCACAGTTTTTTTGCGCCCTTGGCAATCGTCGGGGCGTGGCTGATGACGTCGGACCAGGGAATGGCACTGAACAGCGCGAACCAGGGAGCGGCCATCGGGGAGCCTTTCGGAAAGTTCGGGGCCGGCAATGCCGGCCTCGAACCTGGGACTGCTTAGCGGACGATCTGGTTCAAGCTGCCGTTCTTGTAGCCGGCGGCGATCTTGTCGAGGCCGATCGGCTTGATCTTGCTGGCGTTGCCGGCGCAGCCAAACGCCTCGAAGCGGGCCTTGCAGACCAGCTTGGCGGCTTCGCGGGCGGGCTTGAGAAACTCGCGGGGGTCGAATTTGGACGGGTTTTCGACGAAGAACTTGCGGATCGCGCCGGTCATGGCGAGGCGGATGTCGGTGTCGATGTTGATCTTGCGCACGCCGTACTTGATGCCCTGGACGATCTCTTCGACCGGCACGCCGTAGGTTTCCTTCATGTCGCCGCCGTACTCGCGGATGATGGCGAGGAGTTCCTGCGGCACCGAGGAGGAGCCGTGCATCACCAGGTGGGTGTTGGGGATGCGGGCGTTGATGGCCTTGATGCGCTCGATGGCGAGGATGTCGCCGGTGGGCTTGCGGCTGAACTTGTAAGCGCCGTGGCTGGTACCGATGGCGATGGCCAGCGCATCCACGTTGGTCTGGCGGACGAAGTCGGCAGCCTGATCCGGGTCGGTGAGCATCTGCGAGTGATCCAGGGTGCCTTCGGCGCCGACGCCGTCTTCCTCGCCGGCCTGGCCGGTTTCGAGGGAGCCCAGGCAGCCCAGCTCGCCTTCGACGCTGACGCCGATGGCGTGGGACATCTCGACGACGCGGCGGGTGACGTCCACGTTGTATTCATACGAGGACGGGGTCTTGCCGTCTTCAAGGAGCGAGCCGTCCATCATCACCGACGAGAAGCCGGAACGGATGGCGCCCATGCAGATGGCGGGCGATTGGCCGTGGTCCTGGTGCATCACGACCGGGATGTGCGGATAGGCTTCGACGGCGGCGTCGATGAGGTGACGCAGGAAGGCTTCGCCGGCGTATTTGCGGGCGCCGGCGCTGGCTTGCATGATCA
>CALMXT010000291.1 GCA_937871125.1 uncultured Zoogloea sp.
CCCCGCTCAATCAGCGAAGGAGTTGCTACATGGAAAATATCGAACAGCGCGTCAAAAAAATCGTTGCCGAACAACTTGGCGTAAACGAATCCGAAATCAAGAACGAATCGTCTTTCGTGGATGATCTGGGCGCTGACTCCCTCGACACCGTCGAGCTGGTGATGGCCCTCGAAGAAGAATTCGAATGCGAAATCCCGGACGAAGAAGCTGAAAAGATCACCAGCGTTCAGCAGGCGATCGACTACGTCTCCGCCCATCTCAAGAAGTAAGACTCCCGGAGCCTGCCTTGACCCGTCGCAGAGTTGTCGTAACCGGCCTTGGCGTTGTTTCGCCGGTCGGTAATACCGTGCCCGAAGCCTGGGATGCCATTGTCAACGGGCGTTCCGGCATTGCGCAGATTACCCGTTTCGACACCTCTGCCTTTTCGGCGAAGATCGCCGGAGAGGTGAAGGGCTTCGATATCGGTGCCTATCTGTCACCGAAGGAGGCGCGCCGGATGGATGGATTCATCCATTACGGTCTCGCCGCAGGTATTCAGGCCGTTCGGGATTCCGGGATCGAGGTCACGGAAGCCAACGCGCACCGGATCGGTGTGAATATCGGTTCCGGCATCGGCGGTCTGCCGATGATCGAGAATACTCACGATGATTTTCTTGCCGGGGGCCCGCGCAAGATTTCACCGTTTTTTATTCCCGGTACGATCATCAATATGATCTCGGGCAATCTTTCGATCATGTTTGGCCTCAAGGGGCCGAACTTGGCCGTAGTAACCGCGTGCACTACCGGCTTGCATGCCATCGGAATGGGGGCGCGCATGATCGAATACGGCGACGCAGACATGATGGTGTGCGGTGGTGCCGAATCTACCGTGACGCCGCTGGCGGTCGGTGGTTTTGCATCGGCCAAGGCACTATCGACGCGCAACGACGATCCGGCGACGGCCAGTCGTCCGTGGGATAAAGATCGCGACGGTTTCGTGCTCGGTGAAGGTGCAGGCGTGCTTGTGCTGGAAGAATATGAGCATGCAGTCAAGCGCGGTGCTCGTATTTATGCCGAGCTGTCTGGCTTCGGCATGAGCGGCGACGCTTACCACATGACCGCACCGGATACCGATGGTCCGAGACGCAGTATGGTCAATGCGCTGCAAAACGCCGGGGTTAATCCCGACGAAGTGCAGTATCTCAATGCTCATGGCACTTCAACGCCGCTTGGCGACAAGAACGAAACCGAAGCAATCAAGCTTGCCTTTGGTGTCGATGTGGCCAAGTCGCTGGTGGTGAACTCCACCAAGTCGATGACCGGTCACCTGCTTGGCGGTGCTGGCGGTCTTGAGTCTGTGTTGACCACATTGGCGGTCTATCACCAGATTTCGCCGCCGACGATCAACATCTTCGAGCAGGATCCGGAGTGCGATCTGGATTACTGCGCGAACGTTGCCCGTCCGATGAAGATCGATGTTGCGGTGAAGAATAATTTTGGCTTTGGCGGTACCAACGGTACGCTGGTCTTCAGAAAAATCTGACCGTTTGCGGGCACGGCAACCCGTGCATCATGACCGTAATTGAAATTCAGCCGTCGCGGCTGCTCGTCATCCTGGTGGTGGCGTTGCATGCTGCGGCGGCTTTTTCGTTTGTGATGTGGGCTTCCCCGATGTGGGTGAGCGGCGTTTGTCTCGCTATCGTTGCCGTTTCGTTGTTCTACTTTGCATTTTTCTGGCGGCGTTGCAAGCGGGATCGGCTTGGTCTGTTGGAGGACGGGGCTTTGCTTGTCGATCCCGACGGTGCGGATGAGCGGGCGCTCGCACTATTACCGGCTACGGTGGTGTTTTGTAGTGCGGTTTGGCTCGTCTGGAGAGATGAGGCTCGACACGAGAATGGCGTGGAATTGATTGTGCGCGACCAGGTGACGTCGTCGCACTGGCGGGCTTTGCAGATATGGGCACGCCTTCGAGCGAAACCCGCAGGCGTGTCTCGACAGGAGAGCGGAATTTAGATTTTGCGCGGACGGCTGGGACGCAGGATGGTGTCGCGCGCTTTCGGCAATACTGCGGGGTAATCCCGGCTGAAGTGCAGTCCGCGGCTTTCCTTGCGTTTCAAGGCGCTGCGAACGATTAGATCGGCGCTAACCACCAGATTGCGCAACTCGATGAGGTCGTTGGAGACCCGGAAGTTGCTGTAAAACTCTTCGATTTCGCGGGCCAGCAGGCGGATGCGATGCTGAGCCCGCCGGAGGCGCTTGTTCGTGCGCACAATCCCAACATAGTCCCACATGAATCGGCGTAGTTCGTCCCAATTGTGGGCGATCACGATGGCTTCGTCGGAATCGGTAACGCGGCTTTCGTCCCACTGGGGCAGGGATTCGGCGCGAGGGCGCGGATTGGCAAGGATGTCGGCAGCGGCTGCCTCGCTGAAGACCAGGCATTCGAGCAAGGAGTTGCTGGCCAGCCGGTTGGCGCCGTGCAGACCGGTACAGGCAGCTTCGCCAATGGCATAAAGGCCGGCGACGTCGGTGCGTGCGTGCAGGTCGGTGACAATGCCGCCGCAGGAAAAATGGGCTGCGGGAACGACCGGAATCGGTTGGCGGGTGATATCGATTCCCAACTCGAGGCAGCGGGCGAGAATGTTCGGGAAATGTTCTTTGAGAAAATCCTCGGACTTGTGGCTGATATCGAGAAAGACGCAGTCAAGGCCGTGCTTCTTCATCTCAAAGTCGATGGCGCGGGCGACGACATCGCGGGGCGCGAGTTCTTCCCGGCTGTCGTGCTCCGGCATGAAACGGCTGCCGTCGGGACGGCGCAGCAGTCCGCCCTCGCCGCGAACGGCTTCGGAGATCAGGAAGGATTTGGCTTGCGGGTGATACAGGCAGGTCGGGTGGAACTGGATGAATTCCATGTTCGCTACCCGGCAGCCGGCTCGCCAAGCCATGGCGACGCCGTCGCCGGTGGCGGTGTCCGGATTGGTCGTGTAGAGGTAGACCTTGCAGGTGCCGCCCGTCGCCAGAACCGTATGATTGGCGGAGAAGGTGAGGACTTCGTCGTTGGCGATATCGAGCACGTAGGCGCCGAGACAGCCTTTTTCGGGCTGGCCAATCTTTGGGCCGGTGATCAGGTCTACTGCAATGTGATGTTCGAAGATCGAGATGCCGGGGTGAGCCCGGAGTTGCTCGGTCAGCGTTGCCTGGACGGCGGCGCCGGTCGCATCGGCGGCGTGGATGATGCGCCGGTGGCCGTGGCCGCCTTCGCGGGTCAGGTGATAGCCGACGGGGGAGCTGGCATCGCCAGTGAACGGTACGCCATGATCGATAAGCCAATGAATGGCGCGAGGTGCGTTCTCGATAACAAAGCGGGTGGTTTTGTCGGAGCACAACCCCGCCCCCGCCGTGTGTGTATCTGCGATATGGGATTCAGTGCTGTCGGCCGGATCGAGAACCGCGGCGATTCCGCCTTGGGCCCAGGCACTGGCACTGTCTTCCAGGGTTCGTTTGGTTACGACAGCAACTTTGAGTTTGTCGGCGAGGCGTAAGGCCAGCGATTGGCCAGCAAGGCCGCTGCCCAGGATGAGTACATCGAAAGCGGTCACTTCGGGATTTCCGCAGGGGGCAATATTCTGAAGAGCCGACTATATCATGTGCGGTTGGTTGTGCCGAAGCCAACAAAACCATTCCGCCGACTGAACTATGCTCGGGGAGCTGCGGTCAACTCTGGTGCTTTGGAAGGGAATTGCGGACGCTCGGGTATACTGCGTGGTCTTTGGCCGACCGGGTCATGACTTACAAGGTGGATGTTCCCGACCATGAGCGATCGCGAAATTGACCAGCAGTTGGTCGAGCGTGTCCAGCGCGGCGACAAGCAGGCTTTCGGCCTTCTTGTTGCGAAATATCAGCGCAAGCTCGCCCGTCTTCTGTCGAGATTGATCAGAGATTCCGCCGAAGTGGAGGATGTCGCCCAAGAGACGTTCATCAAGGCGTACAGAGCCTTGCCGTCTTTTCGCGGAGACAGTGCTTTTTATACGTGGCTTTATCGCATTGGGATCAATACCGCCAAAAATTATCTCGTTTCGCAAGGCCGGCGAGCTCCGACCACGACCGATTTCGACTCCGAGGAGGCCGAAACCTTTGACGATGGGGATCAGTTGCGGGATATCAACACGCCGGAGAGGCTGTTGATGACCAAGCAGATCGGAAACACGGTCAACGAGGCAATGGAGGCTCTGCCCGAAGAGTTGAAGACGGCGATTGTTTTGCGTGAGATCGAAGGTTTGAGCTACGAGGAGATTGCCGCGATCATGGAATGCCCTATCGGAACCGTCCGTTCGCGGATTTTCCGCGCCAGGGAAGCTATTTCCGAGAAGCTCAAGCCGTTGCTCGATACGGCTCCGAACAAGAGGTGGTAAGACGATGAAAGAAAACGTTTCTGCCCTGCTGGATGGTGCGCTTGACGAGATGGCGTCGTCACGGATGCTGGAGTCCCTCAAGCGCGATGG
>CALMXT010000292.1 GCA_937871125.1 uncultured Zoogloea sp.
GTGAAGGGCATTTCGCTGTTCGTGGTGCCGAAGTTTCTGCTCAAGGCCGACGGTACGCCGGGCGAGCGCAACGATGTGCATTGCGTTTCCATCGAACACAAGCTCGGCATCCACGCCAGCCCGACGGCCGTGCTGGCCTTCGGCGACAAGGGCGGCGCCATCGGCACGCTGGTCGGCGAAGCCAACCGCGGTCTTGAGTACATGTTCATCATGATGAACGAGGCCCGCTTTGCGGTCGGCATGGAGGGTCTGGCGCTGTCCGAACGGGCCTATCAACATGCCCTGGCCTACGCCAAGGACCGCGTGCAGGGTACCGATGCCGGCGTTCGCGGCGGCCCGAAGGTGAATATCCTGCACCACGCCGACGTGCGTCGTCTGCTGATGAACATGAAGTCCACCACCGAAGCCATGCGTGCGCTGGCTTATGTGGTCGGTTCCGCGACCGACATGGCCCATCATCATCCGGACGAAGCCGTGCGTGCCCGTAACCAGGCTTTTGTCGACCTGATGATTCCGGTGGTCAAGGGCTGGTGCACCGAGAACTCCATTGCCGTCACGTCCGACGGCGTGCAGGTGCATGGCGGCATGGGCTTTATCGAGGAAACCGGCGCTGCCCAGCACTTCCGCGATTCCCGTATCACGTCGATCTACGAAGGTACGACAGCCATCCAGGCCAACGACCTGATCGGCCGCAAGATCGCCCGCGAAAACGGTCTGACCGTGACGGCGCTGGTTGCCGAGATGCGCAAGGTCGAAGCGCAACTGGCCGAAGCGGCTGGCGACGAATTTGCCGCGATCCGCAAGTCGCTGTCCGCCGGCATCACGGCCGTGGAAGAGGCCGTGGCCTACATCGTGGCGACCTATGGCAAGAACATCAAGGCCGCTTCGGTGGGCTCGGTGCCTTTCCTGAAACTGCTGGGCATCGTTGCCGGTGGTTGGCAAATGGGTCGCGCCGCGCTGATTTCGTCCCGTCGTCTGGCCGAAGGCAGCGGCGACGCTTCCTTCTACAAGACCAAGATCACCACCGCGCGCTTCTACGCTGACCACGTTCTGTCCCAGGCGCCCGGCCTGGCTTACACGGTCGTGAACGGCGCGGCCGGTGCCCTCGATCTGACCGAAGACCAGTTCTGATCCAGACCCGGAGCGGAATGTGACGAGAGGGGCCGTAAGGCTCCTCTTTTCGTTAACCAGGTGCCGTCAGTGTCTTTCCGGAAAATGTCGCAGCCACAGCCATGCGACGGCAAGCTGAACCAGGACGGTCAAGCTACAGGTGCCGGTAAGGTAGCAGCAGACCGCCGGAAGCCGGCCTTCGAGCGCTTCTTCGCAGAGAATCCCAAGCGCGAAGAAAAACAGAGTCAGTATGGCCCATTTGACCATGAAGCCCGGCAAGTGCAGGCCCATGCGGCGGTTATGGCGATAGTTCTGGCTTTGTTCAAGGCGGCTGCCGCAGGTGGCGTCGCGGAAATGGGAGAAGGGCCACAGGAAGCGATACAGGACATGCAGGAAGGTCTCGCGAGCGGGCTGCCGAATCTTGTCCATGATCTGCCTCCGTTATCGGGCGGATCGGCATAGTCTGCACCGCCTCGGCGATGGCGGAAAGGGCTGTGATGGCGGATTGGTGCCCAGACGGTTTTGCGTTAAAAAGGCAGAACCGCTCGGTTGTCGTTTCAGGGAATCAAGGAGATGTAATGAAACTGCTTCGATGGTCTGTCGCCTTGAGCCTCGCCGGCATGGTCGGTGTGGTGTCGGCGGAAGGTGAGTCCGATCCGACGCTCGCGCGTAACCTCGCTGCCACCTGTGCCAATTGCCACGGCACAGACGGCCGTGCGCAGGCGGGTCCGGGGATGGATGCGCTGGCCGGAGGCGATGCCGACCGGATGATGCAGAAACTGCGCGATTTCCGTTCCGGCGCGCGGCCGGCGACGATCATGCACCAGATATCGCGAGGTTATACCGAAGCGCAACTTCAACTGATCGCGGCGTATTTTGCTGCCCGGAAATGAGCGGAGGGCGCATGGAGAATCGACGCAATTTTCTCAAACGCACGGCCCTTGTCGGCGGTGTGCTGGCCTTGCCCGGCCTTGCTGGCTGCGCACTGCCGTCCCGTGCGCGGGGGCATGTGGTGGTTGTGGGCGGCGGCTTCGGCGGCGCTACGATGGCCAAATATCTGCGGATGTGGAGCAGCGCAGGCGTCGACGTGACCCTGATCGAGCGCAATCCGCAGTTCATTTCCTGTCCGATGTCCAATCTGGTGATCGGCGGTGAGCGAACGATGGCCGACATCACCATGAGTTACGCGGGCCTTCGCGACAAGTGGGGCGTCCGTGTGATGCAGGACAGCGTGAGCGCCATCGATACGACGGCCCGTAGCCTGCGGCTGGCGAGCGGCGGGACACTTTCTTACGACAGGTTGGTGCTGTCTCCCGGTGTCGACTTCATGTACGACCGGGTTCCCGGGCTGGAAAGCGAGGATGCCCGGAGTCGGGTGCTGCACGCCTGGAAGGCCGGCGCCCAAACCGCGGCGCTGCGCAAGCAGCTCGAAGAGATGCCGGATGGCGGAGTCTATGCGCTGACGATTCCCAAGGCGCCCTACCGTTGTCCGCCGGGGCCTTACGAACGGGCTTGTCTGGTGGCAAATTATTTCAGCTGGGCCAAGCCGAAGTCGAAGGTGCTGGTGCTCGACGCCAATGAGGAAATCACCTCGAAAAAGGGGCTCTTCACGAAGGCCTTCGAGAAATACGCGGGCATTCTCGAATATCGCCCGAACAGCGAACTGCGCGAGGTGGATGCGGGCCGTCGGACGGCGATCCTGGACTTCGAGTCGGTCAGGGCCGACGTACTCAATGTGGTACCGCCCCAGCGTGCCGGCGACATCGCTGCAAGCTCGGGGCTCAAGCTCGTCAATGGGCGCTGGGTGGATGTGGATTGGTTGACCTTCGAGTCGCTGAACACGCCGGGCGTGCATGTGATCGGCGACGCGATTTTCCCTGCGCCGACGATGCCCAAGTCGGGTCATGTGGCCAATCAGCAGGCCAAGGTGGCGGCGGCGGCGATTCTCAGCCTGCTTGCCGGTGAGCCGCCAAATCCGGCGCCGTTACTGATGAACACCTGCTACAGCTTTGTGGATTCCAAGAACGTCATCCACGTGAGTTCGGTGCATCGGTACGATGTGGCGACGAAAACAGTGCTACCGGTGCCGGGCGCCGGTGGTGTGTCGGTCGCTGCGAACGAACTCGAGGGCGTGTACGCACAAGCCTGGGCCAGAAACATTTGGGCAGACATGTTGCTCTGATGTATTGCGACCGGAGCATGTTCCTGCTCCGGCTTCCGATGCGGTGTTTATTTCCGGCTGAATTTTCCGGCGAGCGCGGCGAGCTTGCGGAGGTGTTCCTGCTCTGCCGCTGCCGCGGCTGCCTGGGCCGCTTCGGCGGCCTTTTCGGCTTTGTGTTTCTCGGCTTTGGCCTTGAAGTGCTCGCGCAGCTTTTGCGTGGCAAGCTCATGCTGTTCGGCGGTAACCGGGGCCGACGGGGTGCCGTCGAGGTTGAAGCGGGTCTCGGCGCTTTGCAGCGCCTTGAGGTAAGGAATGGATTGCGTGTGGAAACGCATCGCTGCCTTCAGGCGCTTCTTGTCCAGGTCCGGGCGCTGGGCCATCAGCTGCTTGTCGATACCGATCGCGAGCGGCTTGAAGTCTCCGAAAACCGGGAACTCCTTCCGGAGCGCCTTCAGCATGTCCTTCGACGTCGGCAGTACTGCCGCTTCTTGTTGAGTCGGTTCTTCCATTGCGGGGTAGAGGGTGAGCCTTGGAGGGTTGGAATGTTAGCACCGCGGCCGGGTTCTCGCTGTGTTCATCCTTGTTTCCGAGTATCCGGAGGTCGCCGAATGGAAACTCGAGAGGGCTGAACGTGCTCAGCGGCGGCAGTATTGAGATGTGGGGCAAGCGTGCGCAAATCGAGTGACAAATGAAATCTCGGATGGCTGCGTTGTCCCAAGCTGGCTCTCTGAAAACAAACTTGAGATGAGTTCAGGCGCGGGCCGCGGGTGATGGACCCAAATTGATGGTGTTCCTGATGCAGTGCCGAAAAACATCGCTTGTCTCTCCGTCGTGAGGCGCTGTGGCCCAGAAAGTACGGCGTCGCTTCGCCGAGCGATTGAAGACAGATCTGTTGGGCAAACGTCGATCTTGCTGATGGCGCTGAACGGGGTAATGTGGCGTATGCCAGCAGGTTTATCCTATTTCCTCGATTCCACTTCTCTAGCATTGCAGTGCGCTTGTACTTCGACGA
>CALMXT010000293.1 GCA_937871125.1 uncultured Zoogloea sp.
GCCTTTCAATTGCCCATTGGTTGTACTGGGGGTCAAGATCGCAAGCCATCCAATGTCGGTTAAGCTGCTCGGCTACAACTGCGGTTGTGCCTGAACCAGAAAATGGGTCAATGACTAGATCGCCCTCATTAGAGGATGCCAGAACAAACTTACGCACCAACTCTTCCGGCTTTTGCGTCGGGTGCGGTGTTTTTTCTCCCATACCGTTGCATGTGGTCGGGATGTCCATCACGTCTTTTGGCTTGGCCCCTCTGGGGTGTGGTGTCCAGTTGTCACGTTGTTTATTGGCCCCCTTGCCGTAGGCGCTTGTCTCCGCTTGCGGATGGGAGGGGTATTTCAGCGTGTGCGCCCCGTAAGGGGTGCGCACATCGTCAATATTGAGTTTGGCTGCATCAGATTTACGGAAATGGATAATGCTTTCGTGTGACCGCCCCCAATCGTTGCCCAAATTCGCCTTGTTCTTGTAGTGCCAGATAAGCCAGCGGCAATGCTTGAAGTATTTTGATGCGGGGTGTTTCAAATCAGCAAGAATTTCTGAAAATCCACATACATACAAAGACCCGGTAGGCTTCAAAACCCGCGAGGCTTGCTTAATCCATTTGATAGACCACTCAATGTATTTTTCTTGGCTATCAAAATTATCCCAGTCAGCTTTTTTGATGTTGTACGGTGGGTCAGCAAAAACAAGATCGACGCTCGCATCGTCAAGAGATTCCAGCCAATCAAACGAATTGCCTTGATACAAGCACCCATTCTGGTGTTCATATTGCAATTTGAAGCCTTTGGAAACTGGACTAAAAGGCGCAATCCCGCTCGTCGGCTGCCGTAGTGCATCTTTAGTTTCGACTAAGGTAAGTTGTTCCATTATTTCGCTACCGCCATGAAGTGACGCACATGATACCTAACTGCGGATATTCCCGCAGTAGCCTTTTCCTTAGCCTGAGGGAAAGGGATAACTCCCTTGGCAGCTCCGCAATCTCGCGGCTGGTCATGGTCTGTTGCTGGCGCTCAACCGTCTCCTGAAAACTAAGGACACGGTCTTCGCCGTGCAGCTCGGTAAAGCTGGTGGCAACCAAATTGGTTGCTCCATCTTCCAATTTGGTTGATGGGCGAGGTGGGGCCGGCGAAGGTGCCCACGGTCGAGCTTGAAACTGCGGGAAATAGCATAGTTTTCCCGACCCCGCGGGGAGCATCAAAGGGGGTGGGCGAAACGCCACCCCCTTGCTAGGCAGCTTTCGATATGTGCCTTATGGCGTTGAATGCCTCGCGCCTCTCTCACGAAGCCGACTGCTGGTAGGTTTTGAATGGCGTCGAGTATGTCCACGCCGCCTTCCGCGAGTCAGGCCCGACGTTCAAAGATGCTAACTTTTCGGGGCTGTCGCCGCAGGACTGTCCGGAGCTGGGAATATTCCGGTTTCAAATCGGAGTATTCAGCACGCCGTGGAAGACCCCGTTTTAAACGTGAGCTTGGAGGGCGGTAGCCACCGGATGCAAATAGGCCCGATGTATAAAGATGCTAAAGCCTTGGGGCTGTTGCCTCTAGGCGGCGAAAGAGGATCAGCCCTGCAGCAGCAAGCGCAATGAGCCATGTTGATGCAGGCTCCGGTACAGACGCAGAAAACGACCGAACCAAGAAACTACCTACAAAGGGACTCCCGCTGTGGTTGAGCTGCATGTCGTTGGTTGCAGTCCATGAGATAGAGACGGGGTATCCGGGAGAGTAGGACAAGAAGACATCGGCCCGCCCGACGAGCAGGTCGAAAGGGGCAATAGCCGAGTCGTCGTACATTCCATAGACCCGACTTTGGAAAATCAGGTCTGGCGGATTCGCCGTTGCCCCGACGAACCCAAGAAAGCGAATCGACTCTGGGTTCGTCTCTTCAGCCCTCTCGATTGATCCTGCGTAGCGAGACAACAGGCCCCTAACCTCGGACTCGTCCGCATACCGCCAGCCCTGCGACAGCCAGCCACCCTCCCCGCCAATCACTTGGTTGTACGAGAGGCGCGCGGTCATCGTTACATCCAGCCAATCAAGCCCCATGGCTTCGTCCCGGCTGAAGTCCCCCATGTCTATCAGCGAGCCAGACGCCGAACAAGGTAGCAGCCCCGCAGCGAGCAGAACCGGCAGAGACCTGACGAAATTCAGCAACTTCATGGCAGCACATCCCCGCAATGAGGCAAAAACCCACCCTGCTGCCCTACCATTTTTTCTTTGTGGGGCTGGATGATGGGTAGAAAGAAAAAACGCCCCGAAAGGGGCGTATTCACTGGGTTCTTGGCGGAAAGGGTGAGATTCGAACTCACGGTACGCCTAAACGTACACCGGATTTCGAGTCCGGCGCATTCGACCACTCTGCCACCTTTCCGCTCGAAGCCCGCGATTATATACAAGTCTTCGGAAAAATCCAGATTTTTAAGCGGGCTTTGCTGCCTTTGCGATGAACTCATCGTAGGCCCGCACGGCTTCAGCCGCGTACATCAGACTTGGGCCACCGCCCATGTAGGTACAGACGCCAAGCGTTTCCATCAGTTGCTCGCGGGTCACGCCCAGACGGATCAGCGCCTTGACATGGAAACCGACACAGCCGTCACAGCGGGCCGAAACACCGATGGCGAGGGCGATGAGTTCTTTGTCGAGAGCGCTCAAAGCGCCCGCCTTCATCGCCTCCTTTGCCATGCCGTTGAAACCTTTCATGGTGTCCGGAATCTCGGCACGCAGGGCTTCCAAGCCCTTGCTAAGGTCGGTGGTGATCTGGACGAAGGATTTGCTGCTCATGCTTGCGGCTCCTTTTATTAGGTTTCGCTAATATACAGAAGCGGCGCGCTTATGAAAACCATCGGCATTCAATCGAGAATAAAGCGCGTACTTGTTCCCGACCGCCGAACGTCCTTATCGGGCCGCAAGGCTGCGGCGGCCGAGCGCAAAAACAGGCCGAACAGGGCTTTTCAGCCCTTCCGCGAACGGCCTCACAACACCATCAAGAAGCGACCGGCTGCAGCACCGTCAGACCGCCCATATACGGTTTCAGCACCTCGGGTACGCGCACCGAGCCATCGGCTTGTTGATAATTCTCGAGCACCGCCACGAGGGTTCGCCCCACCGCCAGGCCCGAGCCGTTCAGCGTGGCAAGGGTTTCGTTCTTGCCTTGGGCGTTCTTGAAGCGAGCCTGCATGCGGCGGGCCTGGAAGCTCTCGAAGCAGGAGCAGGAGGAAATCTCGCGGTAGGTGTTCTGGGCCGGCAGCCAGACTTCCAGGTCGTAAGTCTTGGCGGCGGAGAAGCCCATATCGCCGGAGCACAGCACGATCTTGCGGTAAGGCAGCCCGAGCTTCTGCAGGATGGATTCGGCGTGGCCGGTGAGCTCCTCGAGTGCATCCCAGGCCTTTTCCGGCTGCTCGATGCGAACCAGTTCGACCTTGTCGAACTGGTGCTGACGAATCATGCCGCGGGTGTCCTTGCCGTAGCTTCCGGCTTCGGAGCGGAAGCACGGCGTATGGGCGACGAATTTGAGCGGCAACGCTTCCAGCGGCACGATCTCGTCGCGCACGATGTTGGTCACAGGCACTTCGGCAGTCGGGATGAGGTAGAACTTGCCGCCATCCGGCTTCGGCACCGAGAACAGATCTTCCTCGAACTTCGGCAATTGGCCGGTACCGAACATGCTGGCCGCGTTGACCATGTAGGGCGTATACAACTCGGTGTAGCCGTGATCCCGGGTGTGGGTGTCCAGCATGAACTGGGCCAGCGCACGGTGCAGACGTGCCAGACCGCCTTTCATCAGCGTAAAACGGGCACCGGAAATCTTCACCGCCGTCTCGAAATCGAGCCCGCCGAGACGAGTGCCGATGTCCACGTGATCGCGCACTTCGAAGTCGAAACTGGCGGGCGTCCCCCAGCGGCTGACTTCGACGTTGTCTTCCTCCGACCTGCCCGCCGGCACGCTGTCGTGAGGCAGATTGGGCAGGCCCGCGACGAAGGCGTTGAAGCGCTCCAGAAGCTCGGCGAGAGCAAGCTCGTTGGCCTTCAGTTCATCGCCGATGCCAGCCACTTCGGCGAGCACCGCGGAGGCATCCTCACCCTTGCCCTTGAGCTGCCCGACCTGTTTGGACAAGGCATTGCGACGGGCCTGGAGCTCCTGGGTACGGGTCTGGCGCGTCTTGCGCTCATCCTCGAGAGCCTGGAAGGCGGCGACGTCGAGGCTCATGCCTCGCGTAGCAAGTCGCTCCGCGACGAAATCGAGACGGGTACGGAGCAATTGAACATCAAGCATGACAATTCCTATTCAATTCGGAAACGGGTCTATCGATGACAGCGGGGCCCGGAAGTTGCTTTCAGCAGACCTGGCTTTCAGCTATATTGCGCCGCAAAATACGGCGCCTTTAAAAGCGAAACAGAAACGATCAGAAACGATAAAAATCAAAAAATTTTATGCCCATAGAAATAATGGAAACTTTTCTTGATTTTCTCGACTCGAAATCCACACTGAAGAAAAGACGCCCAGAGACGGCGCCGTTATCACTTTGACTAATCAGGAGACACCCATGTTATCTATTCGCGACTGCCTGGATTACTGCGACCTAACCGACGAAGACGTCGCCATCATTGCGGAACACCACGACATTCCGGAAGTTGCAGCGGCCCAGATTGCCTGCGGACTCGTCCAGACGCGGGAAGGTACACTGATGCTGACCCAGTTCATGCTCGACCTCGTCGACGCCGCCGAAGGCAATGGCGACCGGGCCAAGGCCAAGCGTTTCCGCGATGCGTGCTCCCGCTTCATCGCGAGCCACCCTGTCCAGCACTGATATCCGCCTTGCCTGCGCGGGCCAGGGCCAGTTTGTCCAGTTCGCGCAGACGCTCCAGCTTTTCGGCGATCTTCGCCTCCAGCCCCCGCCCAACCGGTTCGTACCAGTTGGGCTTCGCCATTCCTTCAGGCAGATAGTTTTCCCCGGCGGCATAACCATCGGGCTCGTCGTGGGCGTAACGGTAGGCCTTACCGTAGCCCAGTTCCTTCATCAAGCGCGTGGGCGCATTGCGCAAATGGATAGGCACGGGACGCGACCCGTCGTTCGAGACAAACTTGCGCGCCGCATTATACGCCTTGTAAACCGCGTTCGATTTGGCCGCGCAGGCCAGGAAAACCGCAGCCTGAGCAAGCGCCAGCTCACCTTCCGGTGAGCCGAGACGCTCGTAGGTCGCACAGGCATTGAGGGCAATTTCCAGAGCCCGCGGATCGGCCAGACCGACATCCTCGACCGCCATGCGCACCAGTCTGCGACCAAGATAAAGCGGTTCCGCCCCGCCATCGAGCATGCGGCACAGCCAATACAGGGAGGCGTCAGGATCGGAACCGCGCACCGATTTGTGCAGCGCCGAAATCTGATCGTAAAAAGCTTCCCCGCCCTTGTCGAAGCGTCGCAGATTGCGCGACAAAGCCTCGTCGATGAAATCCGGCGTGACTGGATTGATCCCTGCGGTTTCTGCCGCGGTCTGCACCTGCTCCAGGAGATTGAGCAAACGCCGGGCATCGCCGTCGGCGAAGCCGATCAGACGACCGCGGGCGTCGTCCTCGAACGCCAGTTCGGGACAAGCGTGGGCGCGGGCGCGTTCGAACAGCTCGCCGAGCTCGTCGGCGCCCAGCGGCTCCAGAACATAGACCGCCGCCCGCGACAGCAAGGCCGAGTTCACCTCGAAAGACGGATTTTCGGTGGTCGCCCCAACCAGCGTGACCAGTCCCTGCTCGACGAACGGCAGAAAGGCATCCTGCTGGGCTTTGTTGAAGCGATGGACTTCGTCGACGAACAGAATTGTGTGGCGCCCGCGGCTGCGCGCGATCTCCGCCTGGGTGATCGCTTCGCGGATGTCCTTGACGCCCGAGAACACCGCCGACAGGGCTGCGAAATCCGCGTCGAACGCCTTTGCCATCAGCCTCGCCAGAGTCGTCTTTCCGACGCCCGGCGGCCCCCACAAAATCATCGAATGGGGTTTGCCGGACTGAAAAGCCAGAGCCAGCGGTTTGCCCGGACCGAGCAGGTGACGCTGCCCGACCACGTCGGCAATGCTCTGCGGACGCATCGCCTCGGCCAACGGCAGGCGCGGCGGGTCAAGGGAATCGAAAAGATCGGCCATGAGCGCGGAGCGACGTCGATCTACTCGCCGACCACATCGGCACCCTTGGGGGGCACGAAACGAAACTGGGCCGGGTCGACCGCCGGATTGCGTTCCATCTGGCCGAACTGCAGCGTCGTGGTCTGGCCGAAATTGTCGTTGAGCACCATGGCCTTCAGCTGGCCGCCGGCAAAGCCGAGCCGGATGTGCTCAAAGCTGCTGTCGCTGGATTTTGGCGTGGCTTCGACCCATTCCAGTCCGTCGGCACTGCCGGCATCCTTGAGCACGAAATTTCTGTCCAGTGAATTGTCGCCGGCAAGAATCGCCGCCGGCGTGCTGCCGAGCGCCTGACCGAGCTTTTTGGTGGTGACCTGGTTGAGTTCCTGGTCGTAGGCCCACAACTTGTTGCCGTCGCCGACGAGCACCTGAGCGTAGGGCTTTTCGTAGACCCAGCGGAACTTGCCGGGGCGCGAGAAGGCGAAGCTGCCGTTGGCCTGCTGCGGTTTGCGGCCGGACTTGGAGAAGACCTGCTGCGAGAACGAACCGCGCGCGCTGTGCGTGCCGTCCATGAATTGCTTGAGTTGCGCCAGCCCATCGGCACGAACCGAAGCGGCTGAAAACAACAGCGCGAGCGCCAGGCCGAAGCCCGACATACGCCGGCTGCAGGCAGATTTGCGGATCATCATTCTCCTTCGCGGGCCGGGGCGACGACTTCCCGGTTGCCATTCGTGCCCATCGGCGTCACGAGGCCGGAGCGTTCCATTTGTTCGATCAGACGTGCCGCACGGTTGTAGCCGATGCGCAGATGGCGTTGGACCAGTGAAATCGACGGCCGGCGAGTCTTGACGACGATCTCGACGGCTTGGTCGTAGAGCGGATCGGCCTCGCTGCCCTCACCGCCCCCGCCGCCTCCGAGCAGATCGCCGCCTTCGTCCTCGGCCGCCGCCAGAATGCCATCCACGTAGTCGGCTTCACCGGTGGCCTTGAGATATTCCACGACCTTGTGCACCTCGTCGTCGGCAACGAAAGCGCCATGCACCCGCACCGGCAATCCGGCGCCCGGCGCCAGATAGAGCATGTCACCCATTCCGAGCAGCGCCTCGGCACCCATCTGGTCCAGAATGGTACGGGAATCGATCTTGCTGGAAACCTGGAAGGCCATGCGGGTCGGGATGTTGGCCTTGATCAAGCCGGTGATCACATCCACGCTGGGGCGCTGGGTGGCAAGGATCAGATGGATACCGGCCGCCCGCGCCTTCTGGGCCAGACGGGCAATCAACTCTTCGATCTTTTTGCCGACCACCATCATCAGGTCGGCCAGTTCGTCGATGATCACCACGATGCATGGCAGCTTGTCGAGCGGCTCGGGGCTATCGGGCGTGATCGAGAACGGATTTTTGAGCGGCGTTCCGGCGCGGGCGGCATCGGCCACGGCCTTGTTGTAGCCGGCCAGATTGCGCACACCGAGCGCCGACATCAGCTTGTAGCGCTTTTCCATTTCCGCCACGCACCAGTTGAGCGCATTGGCAGCGTGTTTCATGTCGGTGACGACCGGCGCCAACAGGTGCGGAATGCCTTCGTAGATCGACAGTTCGAGCATCTTCGGATCGACCAGGATCAGGCGCACATCGCTGGGCTCGGACTTATAGAGCAGCGACAGAATCATCGCGTTGATGCCTACCGACTTGCCCGAACCGGTTGTACCGGCAACCAGCAGGTGGGGGGTTTTGGCGATATCGGCCACCACCGGCTGACCGCCGATATCCTTGCCCAGCGCCACCGTCAGCGGCGAATGCATGTCGTGGTAAGCCTTGGAGCCAAGAATCTCGGACAGGCGCACGGTCTGACGCTTCGGATTGGGCAGCTCCAGCGCCATGCAGGTCTTGCCGGGCACGGTTTCGACCACGCGGATGCTCACCACCGACAAGGCACGGGCGAGATCCTTGACCAGGTTCATCACCTGACTGCCTTTCACGCCTACCGCCGGCTCGATCTCGAAGCGGGTGATCACGGGACCGGGATAGACGGCCAACACCTTGACCTCGACACCGAAATCGGCAAGCTTGCGTTCGATCAGACGGGAGGTGAATTCCAGCGATTCGGGAGACGGCGGATCGACATCGTGGGACGGTTCGTCAAGCAGCGAAAGCGGCGGCAGCGGCCCGCCCGACAGTTCCGCAAACAGCGGCACCTGACGCGCCTTCTCGATATGAACGGCCTTTTCGGCAGGCGACGGCTTTTCGACCTCGACGATCGCCGGCTCGATGCGCACCGGCGCCGTGGATACGGCCTCTTCCTTCTTGCGCTTGACCTCGACGACCTCTTCGCGCTTCTGGGCCACTTCACGGCCGACGCGGCGGTCTTCCCAGGTCTGGAAACCGTTGGTGGCAAAAATCCATAGCTTTTCGAGACCGCCGCCGAGCGCCTCGGAGGCCTCGACCCAGCTGATACCCGAGAACAGGCTGAGCCCGCCGGCGATCAGCGCCAGCAGCAGCAGGGTGCCCCCGGTGAAGCCCAGATACTTGAAGATCAGCGCCCCCAGTTCCAGACCGATCAGGCCGCCCGGTTCGAGCGGCAGGGTCGCCTTGATCGAATGAAAGCGCATCGATTCGAGCCCGCTACTGGCCAGCAGCACGACCACGAAGCCCAGCACCACGATGACGAAGGAACGCCGGTCGGCCCCGAAAAACTTGTGCAGGCGCCGAAAGCCGACCGCCAGACCCAAGCCGAGAAACGCCACCCACCACCAGGCCGACAGCCCGAAAAGGTAGAGCAGCAGATCGGACAACCAGGCGCCGAAACGTCCGCCCGGATTATTGACGTGCTCCAGCTGCACAGCGTGAGACCAGCCCGGATCGCCCTTCGAGTAGCCGAAGAGGATGAGCGCGACGTAAAGGGCCAGTACGCCAAGAAGCAGCCAACGGGCTTCCTGCAACAGACTGGCGATTTTTTCCGGCAGGGGAAGCGGACGAGTGGAAGGGCGATTGAGCATGAGTGGGCGGTACGGGGCCGAACAGGGCACAGCAAAAAACAAAAGCGCGGTGGAGCACCGCGCTTTGATTATAAACCAGGGTCTCTGGTTGGCCCTTCCCCGTCTCCATCCGAAAGAGTGAGGAAGGATTTCCGAACCAGTCACAAATCGATGATTTTTTCCCGCAGGATCACGCCGCTGTCGGTTTCCTCGATGAGACCGCGCAGGCCGAGATCCTTCATCACGCGGCTGACCATCTCGCGGGAAGCGCCGATCATCTTGGCGATATCCTGCTTCGAGATTTTCTTCTTCACCACCTTGAGGCCATCGACCTCCTCGGACATCTCGAGGAGCAGGCGGGCCACACGACCATAGACGTCCATCAGGGCCAGGCTTTCGATCTTGCGGTCGGCATCGCGCAGGCGGCGCGTGAGGTTGCACATCACATGCCAGGCGAGTTCGAAATTATCCTGCATGAGGCGCTTGAAGTCGGTTTTGGCGATGGTGACCAGATCGGACGGCGAGACGGCCACAACGGAAGCCGAACGCGGGCTGTCGTCCAGCACACCCATTTCGCCGAACATTTCGCCCTGCCCGAGAATGGTCAGGATGACTTCGCGACCGTCCTCGTCGCTGACCATGACCTTGAGATTGCCGGTCAAAACGAAATAAACGAAATCGGTGCGGTCACCTTCGTGAACGACCGCGGAGCCCCGCGGCACCCGACGCATCATCGCACAGCGCGCAACAGCAGCCAGCCGGTCATCGCCCAGGCCCTGAAAGATGGGAAAGGTTCGCAGGGCGATCGTGGACACGGAGCTGGTAACGGTCATATGGCCTCTCCTGAGCAAAGGGCTGAGTTATTTCTTGGCATCGTGACGAACTTGTCACAAGCTAACAACGGACAAGTATAAAGCAAACTTGAGGGTCTTCGAATGACGGCCGGGCGGCGGGCGTCGCCAATTCGGAAAGTCACGACGAACGGAGCGCCTTATAATCGGCCCCTCCTGCCCCAGACCTCAGAGAGACCCACCACGATGGCCACCCGTCACATCAAGCTGCTCATCCTCGGCTCCGGCCCTGCCGGCTACAGCGCCGCCGTCTATGCGGCCCGCGCCAACCTGAATCCCGTGCTCATCACCGGCATCGCCCAGGGCGGCCAGCTGATGACCACCACCGACGTGGACAACTGGCCTGCCGACCCGGACGGCGTCCAGGGTCCGGAGTTGATGGCGCGTTTTGAAAGGCACGCCGCGCGCTTCAACACCGAAATGATCTTCGACCACATCCACACCACCCATCTCGCGGAAAAGCCCATCCGTCTGGTCGGCGATGCGGGCGAATACACCTGCGACGCGCTGATCATCGCCACCGGCGCCACCGCCAAATACCTCGGCCTGCCCTCCGAAGAAGCCTTTTCGGGCAAGGGCGTGTCGGCCTGCGCCACCTGCGACGGTTTCTTCTACAAGAACCAGGAAGTCGCGGTGATCGGCGGCGGCAACACCGCGGTCGAAGAAGCGCTCTATCTTGCCAACATCGCCAGCAAGGTCACCCTCGTGCATCGCCGCGACAAATTCAAGGCCGAACGCATCCTGATCGACAAGGTCACCGAGAAGGTCGCCGCGGGCAAGATCGTGCTGGAGCTCGACTCCACGCTCGACGAAGTGCTGGGCGACAACACCGGCGTCACCGGCATGCGCGTGCGCAACGTCAAGACCGAGGAAACCCGCGACATCGCCCTCAAAGGCGTGTTCATCGCCATCGGCCACAAACCCAACACCGACATCTTCGAAGGCCAGCTCGAGATGGAAGGCGGCTACATCGTCACCCAGGGTGGCCGCAAGGGCAACGCCACGGCCACCAGCGTTGCCGGCGTGTTTGCCGCCGGTGACGTACAGGACCACATCTACCGCCAGGCCGTCACCAGCGCCGGCACCGGCTGCATGGCCGCGCTCGACGCCGAGCGCTACCTCGACAGCCTCGGCCTCGCCGGCTGACAGAACGAATCCGCGACGCCGCCCGATCCGGCAATTGCAAGCCCCGCCATCCTCCGGCATGGCGGCGTTTTCCATTGTCACTTCGGGCCGGCTGGCGGGATTGCTTCGCCCCATCCCCTTTCCGCAACGACCCGAACCGCGCTCCATGACCAAGCGTAGCCAGCTCTCCGGGCTCGACGCCCTCAAGGCCATTCGCGACCGCGTCCCGAACAGCGTCCTCAAGACGGTCATCGCCGGCCCGAAGCCGACCGCTCCGGCCACACCGGCCCCGCCGGACGAGCCCGACGACGCGGCGCTTTTCCGAAGTCAGATCGGCCGCGTCCAGCCCCTGCGCAGCGATGGGCACGCCGACGTTTCCCGCCCCAAGCCCGCCCCGCTGCCGCGCCCGAAAAGTACCGAACCCGAGCCGGAAGCCCCGCGCCGGGCGGCACGCATCGACGAAAACGATCCGGTGGCGCTCTTTCGCGCCACCCTCGGCGACGTCGCCCCGATCCGCGACTTCAATCGCGTGGACCTCAGCACCCAGCGCCAGCAAGCCAACGCCCACGTCCAGGCAATGAGCCACGTCGAGCCGGCGCCCCCGACCATCGACGCACACACACTGCACGATCCCCTGGCCCTGTTCCGTCACGTGGCCGGCGATGTGGCGCCCATCAAGGACAAGAATCTCGCCCACGTCGCACGCCCGCTCCCGGCACCGCTACCGCGCAAACGCGAAGCCGACGAACGGGAAGTCCTGCGGGAAGCCCTCGAAACGCCGCTCACTTTCGAAGACCGCCTCGACACCGGCGACGAGGCCGCCTATCTGCGCATCGGCCTGCCGCGTCG
Organism: uncultured Zoogloea sp.; assembly: GCA_937871125.1. Taxonomy (GTDB): domain Bacteria; phylum Pseudomonadota; class Gammaproteobacteria; order Burkholderiales; family Rhodocyclaceae; genus Zoogloea. Next base: position 11,903 of record CALMXT010000293.1, read on the forward strand.
GGTGCTCACCGACCTGCGCCGCGGACGCTGGGTGGTGCAGGGCGAACTGGATCTCCACGGTCTCACCCGCGACGAAGCCCGCGCCAGCCTCGCCCGCTTCATCGCCGCCTCGCTCCAGCAGGGCCGCCGCTGTCTGCGCATCATCCACGGCAAGGGCCACGGTTCTCCGGGACGCATGCCGGTGCTCAAACACCTCTCCCGCGGTTGGCTCGCCCAACGGGAGGACATCCTTGCCTTCTGCCAGGCCCGTCCCCACGACGGCGGCGACGGCGCGCTGCTGGTCCTGCTCCAGGCCGGCGGCGGAAACGGCTGAAGCCGGCGCCGGACTCACCCCGTCCGGCGTCGAAGGGCGCGCGCCCCCGTCTTGCTGCATCTCCTCTGAAATTCTTGCCCCCAGTCAATTTTTTTCCGGGCGCGCCATCCTAAAGTGCGCTGCGACATATTGCCGCAGGCAAAAAGAGCCGCAACCCGGCCCTCGCACCTGCGGAATGTCGGCACTGCCGACTCGCGCAACGCATGACACGGCCGTTTGCTTTCAGCCCAGGGACACAAGGAGACCAACAATGAGCACCGATCACACCAAGCATGACGACCCCACCCTCGTTCCGGGACGCCGCAAGTTCCTGAACACCGCCGCCATCGCCGGTCTGGCCGGTGCCGGACTTTCAGTGGGTCTTTCATCCTGCAAGCAGGAAGCCGCCCCCACCGCCGCCGCGCCGGCCACGCCGGCCCCCGCCGCCCACGCTGCCGACGAACTGAACCTGCACCCGGCGCCGGGCCAGCTCGACACCTACTACGGCGTGTGGTCCGGCGGCCACTCCGGCGAAGTCCGCGTCCTCGGCCTGCCCTCCGGCCGCGAGATCAAGCGCGTGCCGACCTTCAACATCGACTGCATGAGCGGCTGGGGCATCACCAACGAATCGAAGGCCATCATCACCACCAAGGCCGACGGCAGCCTCAAGTACAAAACCGGCGACACCCACCACATCCACGGCTCCTACACCGACGGCACCTACGACGGCAAATACTTCTGGGTGAACGACAAGATCCACGGCCGCATCGCGCGGATCCGGGGCGATCTCTTCGAATGCGACAAGATCACCGAGATCCCCAACATTCAGGGCTTCCACGGCATCTTCCCCGACAAGCGCGACCCGGTCGACCAAGCGCTCAATCACACCACCCGGGTGTTCTGCGGCAACGAATTCCACATCCCGCACCCGAACGACGGGCGCGACCTGGACGACCCGACCAAGTACAAAACGCTGTTCACCTGCGTCGATGCCGAAACCATGGACGTGCGCTGGCAATGCCGCGTCGATGGCAACATGGACCTCGTCGCCACCTCCTACAACGGCCGCCTCGCCGCCGCCAACCAATACAACGTCGAAGGCGGCGCCCACTACGAAGACATGATGTCCGCCGAAAAGGACGCCTGCGTGTTCTTCGACGTGGCGCGCATCGAACAAGCCATCAAGGATGGCAAGTTCGTCACCATCGGCGACAGCAAGGTGCCCGTGGTGGACGGCACCAAGGACGCCAACAAGGACCCGAAAACAGCCCTCACCTGCTACGTGCCGGTTCCGAAGAACCCCCACGGCGTCAATGCCAGCCCCGACGGCAAATACTTCATCTGCTCGGGCAAGCTCTCGCCCACCGCCACGGTCATCGATCTGGCCAAGGTCGAGGAATTCCTCGACGGCAAGCTCGACGACATCAACAAGAGCATCGTGGCCGAAGTCGAAATCGGCCTCGGTCCCCTGCACACCACCTACGACGGTCGCGGCAACGCCTTCACGACGCTCTTTCTCGACAGCCAGATCGTCAAGTGGAACATCGACTCGGCGATCAAGTTCTACGCCGGCGACAAGAACGTGAAGTACGTGGTCGACCGCATCGACGTGCATTACCAACCCGGCCACATCAGCGCCGACATGGGCGAAACCAAGGAAGCCGGCGGCCAGTTCCTCGCCGTGGGCTGCAAGTTCTCCAAGGACCGCTTCCTGCCGGTGGGCCCGCTGCACCCGGAAAACGAACAACTGATCGACATCCGCGGCGAAAAGATGAAGATGCTCGCCGACCACCCGGTCTATCCCGAGCCCCACGACTTCATCATCGTCAAGCGCGAGAAGATCAAGACGCGTCAGGTCTTCAACGTCGATGACTTCCCGCTGGCCACCAAGGACCCGAAGGATTCCGGCGTCACCCGCAACGGCAACAAGGTCACCGTGCGCCTGGTTTCCCAGGCTCCGGCCTACAGCCTGCGCGAGTTCAAGATCAAGAAGGGCGACGAAGTCACGATCATCCTGACCAACCTGGACAAGGTCGAAGACCTCACCCACGGCTTCGCGATTCCGAAGTACGACATCAACTTCATCGTGAATCC
>CALMXT010000294.1 GCA_937871125.1 uncultured Zoogloea sp.
TTCGACCTGCGTCCGAAAGCCATCATCACCACCCTCGACCTGCTGCGTCCGATCTACTCCCGCACCGCCGCCTACGGCCACTTCGGCCGCGACGAGGTGGATTTCACCTGGGAAACCACCGATAAGGCCGCCGCGCTGCGCGCCGACGCGGGGCTGTAAGCGTCGTCTCCCGGCCTACAGCCCGCCTGGGCTGTGGGCGTAAGTGAGCATCCGTGCATCGAGGCCCGTCGGCAGGGCTTCGATGCGCACGTAGTTGAGCGCGTATGGATACGCCGATTCGTCCTTCAGATCGTCGAGCGTGAGTTCGCGCTGGCCCCCGATCTCGGCGTAGCGGGTCCATGAGCCTGGGTTGAAGTAGCGCTTGCCGGGCAGCTCGGGCCAGGTGACGTCGTCCGGGCAATGGGTGTGCCCGAGCACGACCACTTCGGCCGCGTTGCCCTTGCCGGCCAGTTCGCGTTTGGCGACCTGACGGAAGAGTTCGCGATCGTCGATTTTTTGCGACTGGGCCAGTTGTAGCGTGCCCTGCTCGTCGCCGAGGCTGATCGGGCCGGTCGTCACGTGTCCGAGCGCCGCCGTCCAGGCCGCGGCGCCCTCGGCGGCCATCACCTTGATCATCAATGCCTCGAGGCTATCCGGATCGGTGCGCAGGGTCTCGTCGATGACGGCGTTGCTTGCGCCGCCGTCGAGATAGGTCCGGTACCAGCTACGAAGGGCGGTGCCGATCGCCGGATCGTTGCGCATGTATTCCACCAGTTGCGCCGGCAGGCTGGCGCCGTCGGTGGCCTCCGTCCCCATCGTCACGCCCGGATGGCGGGCCGCGAAGCGGGCCAGCATCCACGCCATGCCGACCAGATCGAGGGTGTTTTCATGGGCCAGGATGCGCCACAGGGCGCTGACCGGTTTGATGTTGTCGGCGAAGGGGTAGTTGCCTTCCAGCCAGTTCACGAACTTCACCATGAACAGCGTGCCGGGGCACATTTCCAGCCGTTCCTCGCCGTCCGGGCCGGTGACGAAGGGGTGCGACCAGCGGCGGAATTGGTTGGCGAGATCGCTCTGGTGGCCGTGGGCGATCCGCAGGCGCCCGTCGAGGCGGCTCGTCCAGTCGGCGCCGAGGACGAAGGAGACGGGGCCGGCGACGGCGCGGAGGTCTTCCTGCACGCCGGGCCAGAACAGGTCCACATCGTGGTTGCCGGCGGCGATGGTGACGAGATTGCCGGCGGCGCCAAACGCCTTGAGCGCGTCGAAGATGTCCCGGTGGCCGGCGACGATCAGCGCCAGCTTGGCCCGCGACTCGGATTCCGAGCACCAGGCGTCGGCCGAGCGCAGGGTGTAGATGTCCTGACCGACCTGGGCGAATTCGAGGAAGTCGCCGTTGATGTAAAGCTCGATGCGGCCGGCCTGGCCGTCGGGGGACGTGCGCAGGCCGTCGACGAAGTTGCGGAGCTGGTTCTGGTCGTAGACGTGGTCGTCGCCCTGGTCGGCGGTGCCGCCGCCCACGTGCAGGTCGCTGATGACGATCACGATGCGTTGCTTGCTCATGGAGTGGGTCCTTCGTCGGGGCGCGCCCGGACGTCGCCGGGAGCGTGCAGGGTGTAGAAAAGGCCGATCGGGATGCGGCGGTCGATGAGCTCACGGCGCACCGTGTGGAGCGCTGAGGCGAGATCGTGGCTGCCGTCCAGGTAAAGGCTGCTGACGCGCTGGCCGATTGCCGCGGCGGTGGTGGCGGGCACGGGAACGCTCGTGCCGATCAGGCCGAGTACCTGCTTCGATTTGCGGAACTCCTGGTAGAAGCCGGTCAGCGCGAGCGGGCTGGCGGCGCCGGAGCTGCAGGAGTTGAGAAACACGATCGGGCGCCCCTCGAAGGGCGGCGTGCCGCGCAGGGTGGCCGGGGTGACGCGATTGGCCGGTATGCCGCCGAGGTCCATTTCGTTGGTGGCGCCGGCGCGCCCGTGGCAGAACAGATAGATCCATTTGCGCACCGGGCCGGATTTCGGATTGAGCAGCAAGGCCTTGGCCGATTTGGGATCGGCTTCGTCGCAGGGAACGGCCAGGCTGTTGCGGGTGCGCTCCGCCCAGTCGTGGTGGGAGGCGGCCGGTTGCGGCTGGATGCCGGCGAAATCCTTGTCGATGGCCGGATTGACCCAAAGGCTGGCGCCGATCGCGGTGTTCTGATGCTCGCGCTTGTCCCGGGCAATCCAGGCGTCTTCGACCAGCGTGGCCTGGAAGAGGTAGCGTGCGCCCCAGAACAGCGCGGGCTTGACCGCGAAGAGGTCCGGGTTTTCGGGGTAGAGGAGCTCCCACGGGAGGAGGAGGGTGTCGGTGCTTACCGCCACCCGCGATCCGGCGGGTAAGCGATCGATGTCCCCGAGGATCGTTGCGAGTACCGGGTCGGCGGTCAGATTCGCCCATAGCGCCCAGCCCGCGTGGGCGAGGGTCGCGAACATCTCGTCGAGGCTCTGCTTCTGGTCGTCGGTCGGATCCTGATTGAATGGGTTGACGAGATATTTCCACAGCGGGCTGCTCGGAACGCTGCTCACGTCGCGGCGCAGGCCATCGAGGGCCTGTTCGAGGCTTGCCGGGGTGAGCACGCCGAGCGGTCCCTGCGAATTGAATTCGCTCGTCTGGTTGAAGTAGCTGGCGGTCAGGTTGCCGCCGTTGCGGGTGAGGGTCAGCCGGGCGCGGGTCGGCTGACCGTCGGTGTCCAGATCGATGATGCGGGGCGACGTGGACGTGGCGACGGCCGGCGTGCCGGCGGCGACAATGGGAATGGCGAGGAAGAAGCTGCCGAGTTGCACGCCGTCGAGGTCGAGATAGACCCAGGCGCCCGAAGCGTCGTCCGGTGTCGGCCCTGCTGTGAGCAGGAAGCGCATTTCTCCGTCCATGCCGCCGGCGACGAGTTGTGCCGACTGGTGGCAGGGGCAAGCCTCGCGCAGGTCGTATCCTGCCGGAACCAGCATCGCGCCAAGCCGGCCGCCGCGTCGGACGGCGTCGTCGAGGCGCGCGCCGCTGAGGGATGCGAGGGCGCCGGCGCTCGGTGGCGCCAAAAAGAACACCACGTCGACCTCGCCGCCGGCAAGGGCGGCATGACCGCTTGCGCTGGCGCCGGTGCCTTCAAGGCGGAACTGGAAGTCTGCGCGTGCGGGCGGAGGCGTTGCCGGCGTGCTGGCTGGGGAGGGCGAGATGTTTCTTGAGGA